>CANKXQ010000068.1 GCA_947487745.1 Spartobacteria bacterium
ACCGGTCGCCCCGGCCCAGTGCTTATCGATATTCCGAAGAACATTCAGAACCTCACCACGCAGCCTATTTTTCCGAAAACCGTCAACCTGCGTGGCTACAAACCCGAGCGCAAAGCCGATGATGTTGCCCTGAACGAGCTCATCGGAATGCTTGGCGATGCGAAAGCCCCGATGATCTATTGCGGTGGCGGAGTGATCTCCGGTGAGGCCTCAGCCGAGTTGCTCGAGTTCGCCGAGCGCACCCAGATTCCTGTGGCTACCACCCTGATGGGCATCGGTGGATTTCCAGAGACGCACACACTCTCGCTCAAATGGCTTGGCATGCACGGCACCGTTTATGCGAACAATGCCGTCAACGAAGCCGACCTCTTGCTCGCTATCGGCGTGCGCTTCGATGACCGCGTGACAGGCAAGGTGGAGAAATTCTGCGAACACGGCAAAATCGTTCACATCGACATCGACAACTCCGAGATCAACAAAAACAAAACCGTCTGCCTGCCTATCCTGAGCGACCTGAAATACGCCCTGACGCGCCTCAACAAGCTCCTCGACCAAGCCGGCTACAAGCGCACGACGAAGAATTTCTCCCGCTATCCGGATTGGTATAAACAAATCGACGCTTGGAAGACCAAGCACCCGCTCTCGTTCAAGGACACCGAAGATGTCATCCAGCCGCAGCACGTCATCCAGCTCCTCTGCGAAATGACAAAAGGCGAGGCGATCATCACCACCGGCGTCGGCCAGCACCAGATGTGGGCCGCCCAATTCTACGACTTTGACGCTCCCCGTCGTCTTGTCACCTCCGCAGGTCTCGGATCCATGGGCTTCGGCTACCCTTCCGCCATGGGAGCCAAAGTCGGAATGCCTCATAAGCAAGTCATCGACATCGATGGCGACGGTTCATTCCTCATGAATGTTCAAGAGCTCGCCACAGCGCACATCGAGGGCATCGCCGCGAAGGCAATTATCCTAAACAACCAGCACCTCGGCATGGTTGTGCAGTGGGAGGACCGCTTCCACGGCGGCAATCGCGGGCATACCTTCCTCGGCGATCCACGCGACCTGCAGCGCATCTATCCTGATTATGTCGATATTGCGAAAGGCTTCGGCGTAACCTGCGAACGGGTGATCCATAAAAAAGATCTCCCTGCCGCGATGAAGCGTATGCTGGATTCAAAGGAAGTTTATCTCCTCGATGTCATGACTCCTTACACCGAGCATGTCTTGCCAATGATCCCGTCCGGCAAGACCTACAAAGACATCATCACCGAGTAGCGCCCAGCCTTTCAGGCAAGGTTTGCAAATACGGAGCCCATCGAGAGACAGAATCCGTTTTTCGCATAAAGTGTTATAGGTCAAACAAATCGAATCCCTCTCCCGTCAACCAACTTCGCGGGGGCCAGCGTTAACTGATTTTTTCGAGCAAGTATGCCTTCAGATTTTCGATGGCGATGCGTTCCTGCGTCATCGAGTCGCGGTGGCGCAGGGTCACGGTATTTTCCTTTTCAGGGCCGTTTTCGCCGATGGTGTCGAAGTCAATCGTAACGCAGAAGGGCGTGCCTGCCTCGTCTTGGCGGCGGTAGCGGCGGCCGATGGCACCGGCTTCGTCGTAGAAGACATTCATGATCGGGCGAAGGGCGCTGGCGATTTCTTTGGCTTTTTCCACAAGTGCAGGCTTGTTTTTAAGCAACGGAAAGATGCCGCATTTGATCGGGGCCATGCGGGGATGGAAACGCAGGACATTGCGGGTCTCGGAGTTTCCTTTCTCGTCGGTGACGGTTTCCTCGTCGAAAGCCTCGCAGATGAGCGCGAGTGTGGTGCGGTCGACGCCTGCGCTCGGCTCCACGACATGCGGGACAAAGCGTTCTTTGGTGGCCTCGTCAAAGTAGTCGAGCGGCTTGCCGGAGTGTTCGATGTGTTTTCCGAGATCGTAGTCTGTGCGGTAGGCGATGCCCTCCAGTTCGCTTATGCCGAAGGGGAACTCGTATTCGAGGTCGTAGGTCTTCTTTGAGTAGAAAGCGCGCTCGCCGTCCGGGATGTCATTGATATGGATTTTCGAGCGGGGAATGCCGATGTCCTCGTAGAATTTGAGGCGTTGTTCGAGCCAGTAGTCGGTGAGTTGCATGCCGTCCTCGGGGCGGCAGAAATACTCGATCTCCATCTGCTCGAATTCGCGGGAGCGGAAGATGTAGTTGCGGGGATTGATCTCGTTGCGAAAGGCTTTTCCAATTTGCGCGATGCCGAAGGGCAGTTTCTGGCGCGAGGTGTCGAGCACATTGCGGAAATTTACAAAGATCGCCTGCGCTGTCTCGGGACGCAGATACACGAGGTTGTCATCGCTCTCGAGCGGGCCGGCATGGGATTTGAACATCAGGTTAAAATCGCGCGGTTCGGTGAGGTCGCGACTGCCGCATTGAGGACAGTATTTCTGACCATCTTTTTCAGGCAACTGGTCGGCACGGTTGCGGGATTTGCAGACTCTGCAGTCCACCATCGGGTCGCTGAATGTCTCCTCGTGTCCCGAGGCCTTCCAGACGGCGCGGTTCATGATGATCGATCCGTCCATGCCCTCCATGTCATCGCGCTCGCGCACATTGCGTCGCCACCAGAAGTCTTTCAGATTTTTTTTCAATTCCACGCCGAGCGGGCCGTAGTCCCAGAAGCCGTTCAGGCCGCCGTAGATTTCGGAGGATTGGAAAATGAACCCGCGTCGCTTGCAGAGGCTCACGATTTTTTCCATTCGGGTGGCAGATGCATCTTTGGACATAGGCGCGGAATAAAACCCGAGTCGCGCTGTGGCGTCAACGCGGCAGTCGATGCGGGATTTTTTGCGAGTGATGGAATTTTGCGCATCACGCGTCTTGCGCGGTGTGCATTTCAGTTTATCGTGCCGGGATGTTTGAACTGACGCGCCGCGAGCAGACGCTGGTTGTGGGCTTTGTGTTCATTCTGGTGCTGGGCCTTGGTGTTCGGCACTGGAGGGAGTCACGCCCTGACATCGCCGCCCCCGCCGCTGAAGTTTCGAAGACCAACTAATGCAGAACACAGGATTTCAAGAAGCCGTCGAAACGGTCTGCCAAGAAGACCGTCGTTACCACCCCGAAGCCTATGCCTTCCTCCGCGACTCGCTCGAGGCCACGATCAAGCGCCGCAAGAAGTCAAAAAAGGAGCCCGGACCCCATGTGGGTGCCGCCGAGTTGCTCGATGGATTCCGGCTTCACGCGCTGGGGGAATTCGGCCCGATGGCGCTCATGGTTTTGAACTACTGGGGCGTCATGGCCACGGCGGATGTCGGCCAGATGGTCTTCAACCTCGTAGAGGCTGGCATTTTTGGAAAGACTGATGACGACACCTCCGAGAGCTTTCGGGATGTGTTTGATTTCCGCGAGGCCTTTGTCGCGCCATTCCGTCCGTTGGCGGGTTCCATGAACGGCGAGCCCTCTCTCAGTGTCGAATCCCTCCTATGAAACCACTTTTTTTAACTGCCGCCATCGCCGCTGTGCTCTTCCTTATGCCTCATCAAATCCAAGCCAAAAACCCTGAAAGCCTGACGCTCCCCGAATCCAAGGCTCAAGTCTTCTCTTACGAAAACGGCCTCACGCTAATCGTCGAGGAAGACCGCAGTGCTCCGGTGGCCAGTGTTCAAGCCTGGTGCGGCACGGGCAGTATTCACGAGGGTGAAAAAATGGGAGCCGGGCTGTCGCACATCCTCGAGCACATGCTTTTCAAAGGCACCGAAAAGCGTCCTCCAGGCGAGATCGCCAAGCAGGTCCAAAACCGGGGCGGTTACATCAATGCCTACACTTCCTTTGATCGCACGGTCTACTGGATCGATGTGCCAAAAGAGGGCGCCTCGGATGCCGTCGCGATCCTTGCCGATGCGATGCAGAATGCCACGCTTCCTGAGGAAGAATACACTAAAGAGCAAGAAGTCATCCGCCGCGAGTTCGCCATGGGATTCGATGATCCCGGTCGCCAGAGCTCCCAACTCATGCTCGACACGGTTTTTACCACCAGCCCATTCCGGCATCCGGTGATCGGCTATTTGGATGTCTACAACAAGCTCACCCGCGAGGATGTTCTGAACTATTACAAATCACGCTATGTCCCGAACAATCTGACTTTCGTCGTGGTGGGGGATGTCGATGCTGCTGCGATCCACAAGGAACTCGGCGAGCTTTTTGATTCCGCTCCCCGCAAGGCTCTCGAACCCCTCTATGTGGCCACCGAGCCTCCTCAAATGGGGCGCCGCGAGATTCACGAGGAGTTCCCGACCGAGTTGTCGCGCCTATCCATGTCTTGGCGCGTTCCCGGCGTGACGAATCCCGACACGCCCGCATTGGAAATTCTCGGCGAAATCCTCGGCAGTGGCGCGAGTTCGCGTTTGAACCGTGAAATCCGCGAGCGAAAACAAATCGCCCACAGCGCTGGCGCTGGCATGTTTTCACTCCAGTCCGAAGGCGTCTTTCTCATGCAGGCGGTGACCGATCCCGACAAGCGCGAGGCGGCCGAGAAGGAATCCCTCGCCATTCTGGAAAACCTCAAAAAGAACGGTGTCACCGAGGCGGAACTCGACCGCGCCCGCCGCTCGTTGCTCTCATCCCAGCTTCATGGGCTCACCACGGCGCGTGGCAAAGCCTCGGACCTCGGTTCGAATTGGATGCTCACCCGCAACCTGAATTTCACCCGCCACTATTTGGATCAGATTTCGAAAGTCACAGCTGCCGATGTGCAGCGAGTTGCCCGCGAATACCTCCGCGACGAGTCTTTGAATGTGACGTCGATCAACCCGCCAGCGGCCAAGTCCGAGGCAGCACAGGCGGACGAAAACAAAGCTGGCGAAATCAAAAAATTCACCCTTTCCAACGGCCTGCGCCTCCTCGTGCGCGAGGACTCCCGCATCCCGCTCGTGGCCATGAGTGCCGTATTCCGTGGCGGCCTGCTCGCCGAGACGAAGGAAACAAACGGCATCACCCGCCTCTACGCCCGCACGATCCTCAAGGGCACTAAAACCCGCACCGCAGAGCAACTCGCCGACGATATCGAAGGCGTGGGGGGCAGCATCGGCTCGGACAGCGGCAACAATTCCTTCACCGTTTCGGTGGATGTCATGCGGCCAGACCTGAAACTTGGTGTCGATATCTTGGCCGATGTGATTTTGAACCCCACCTTCCCCGAGCGCGAGGTCGAGTTGGAAAGGCGCACGCAGATCGCCGGCATCAAGGCCGACGAGGAGCAGGTCACCTCGGTGGCACGCAATCTCGTTCGGGAAAATCTCTTCGGCACGCATCCCTACGCCCTGCGTAACCTCGGTTCGCCGGATTCCGTCTCCGGCATCGGCGCCGCACAACTCCGCGAGTTCCACAAAAAATTCGCCTGCGCCGCGAATGCTGTGATCTCTGTCTTCGGTGATGTGAAGGCCGAAGAAGTGGTAAAACTCTTTGAGAAATCCTTTGCCTCGATGCCCAAAGGCGCGCTGGCCTTTGAGAATGTCGAAGCGCCCGCTCCCGTTGCAGGCCTGGCTCCCGCCACCGCGCATCTGGACAAGAAACAGGCTGTCCTCATGCTCGGTTTCCAAGGAGCCTCGGTTAACGACCCTAATCGCATCGCACTGGAATTGATCAGTGAGGCCTCGAGCGATTTGGGTTCACGCTTCTTCAATCGCATTCGTGAACAAATGGGTCTCGCCTACTTCGTCGGAGCTGCCCAATTCTGCGGTCTCGCGCCGGGCGCATTCCTTTTTTATCTCGGCACCGATCCGCAAAAGATTGAAGCCGTCACCAAGGAAATGCGCTCCGAGATTCAGGACCTGGCCACAAACGGCCTCACCGAGGAGGAACTCACCCGCGCCAAGGCGAAACTCCTCGGTGGCGAGGCGATTCGCAACCAAAGCAACAGCGCCTTCGGAGCCGCCGTCGCAGTCGATGAACTTATGGGCCTCGGAGTCGATGCCCACAAACGCCGCAAAGAGGAGATCGAAAAAATCACCCTCGACGACACACGCCGCGTCGCCGCAAAGTATTTCCACTCGGATTCCCGCGTCGAAGCCACTGTGCTTCCGCCCGACAAAAAATCATCCACCAACTAAAAAACCATGCCCGAAGTCCAATCCGCCACCCACTCCGGTGAAATGACCCAGCGTTTCATCGAACTCGTCATGATGCAGGCCCAGCAGGCCGCCATGTTTCTAGGCAATGTGCCGAATCCCCAAACCGGCCAACCCGAGGTGAATCTCGAGTTCGCCCGCATGTTCATCGACCAAATCGAAATGCTTCAGGAAAAAACCCGGGGCAACCTCAGCAACGAAGAGACTCAAATGCTCACCAGCGTCCTCTCCGACCTTCGCCTCGCTTTCCTCCAAGCCTCGAAAAATCCCGCCCCCGCACCGAGTCAACCCGCAGCGCCCGCAGTCGAAGCAGCGCCCTCGCAGGCCATAGCGTCAGCGGAGTCCGAACCCGAGTCCCGCAAGCGTTTCAGCAAAAGCTACGGATCGTAATTGATATTTCCCACTCTCCCGAATCCCAAACCCACAAAACAATACCCATGCCATACTTCCCCGAAGTCCCAAAAATCGCCTACGAAGGCACCAAGTCTAAAAATCCATTCGCCTTCAAACACTACAACCCCGACGAACTCATCGAGGGCAAATTCATGCGCGAGCATCTGCGCTTTGCCGCCGCCTATTGGCATGTCATGCGCAACCCTCTCGCCGACCCCTTCGGCGGTGGCACGGCCCTCATGCCTTGGGACGATGGATCGAATTCCGTGGCCAACGCCCAAAAGCGTGTGCGGGTGTTTTTTGAATTCCTTGAAAAAATCGACATCGATTTTTACTGCTTCCACGACCGCGATGTTGCTCCCGAATGCGACACGCTCGCCGAGTCCCACGCCGCGTTGGATGCCGTAGCCGGAACCTTTGCCGAGGAGCAGCAGCGCACAGGCAAGAAGCTCCTCTGGGGCACCGCCTGCCTGTTTGCGCATCCCCGCTTCGCCCAAGGTGGAGCCACCACACCGAGCCTGCCTGTCTTTGCGCACGCGGCGGCCCACGTCAAAAAAGCCAGTTCCGTCACGAAGGAACTCGGCGGCGGCGGCTATGTTTTCTGGGGTGGTCGCGAAGGCTATTCCCCGCTC
>CANKXQ010000069.1 GCA_947487745.1 Spartobacteria bacterium
GAGGCCGCGGCGCCTTCATCGGAGCCATTCACCGCATCGCCGCCGCTATGGACGGCCGCATCGAACTCGTCTGCGGAGCCTTCAGCAGCGACCCGCAGCGTTCGCGCGATTCCGGAGCCGACTTCTATCTTCCGGCCTCGCGCTGCTACGGTTCGTTTGAGGAGATGATGAAATCCGAAGCCGCGCTGCCGCTTGGCGAGCGGATGGATTTCGTCTCCATCGTCACGCCGAACCATGTCCATTTCCCTGCCGCCAAATCGGCTCTGGAGCATGGATTCGCGGTTCTTTCCGACAAGCCAGCCACATTCAATCTCGCGGAGGCGCTTGAGTTGAGAGACATCATTTCCCGCACCGGTCTGCTCTACGGGCTCACGCACAACTACACCGGCTACCCACTCGTCAAAGAAGCCCCTGCAATCGTCCGCTCCGGACGCCTCGGCAAACTCCGCAAAGTCGTCGTGGAGTATCCGCAAGGCTGGCTGGCCACGCGCATCGAGGAATCCGGCCAAAAACAAGCTGCTTGGCGCACCGATCCCAAGCGCTCCGGCGCCGCTGGCTGCATTGGTGACATCGGCACCCATGCTGAAAATCTGGCCGAATACATCACCGGTCTGCGCATCAAGGAACTCGCGGCAGACATCACGGCGTTTGTCGAGGGACGCCTCCTCGACGACGATGCCAATGTGCTCCTTCGCTTCGAGGGCGGTGCAAAAGGAATCCTGCACGCCTCCCAGATTTCCGTGGGCGAGGAGAACAATCTCAACATCCGCATCTACGGCGAGACCGGTGGCCTTGAGTGGCATCAGCGCGAGCCAAACACCCTCCTGCTCAAGTGGCCCGAACGGCCTGTGGAAATCCTCCGCACCGGCATGGGCTATCTCGGAAAAGCCGCAGCAGCAGCCACCAGAACCCCTCCAGCCCATCCGGAGGGCTACTTGGAAGCCTTCGCCAATATCTACCGCAATTTTGCCAACCACCTCGCCAGCGTCATTGACGGAACCACTCCCGATCCCGTCTCACTCGATTACCCCGGCATCGAAGACGGCATTCGCGGAATGGCCTTCATCGAGGCCGTGGTCGCAAGCTCGAAAGGCAACGCCCGCTGGACGCCGCTTCAGGGTTGAGCTTCCTGATCCGCAGGGAAAACAAACCAGCCTTTCCTGATTGGATGAGCAATCGTTGAGGATTTGAACTGATTTTGTCCACCCTCTTTCCGGCGCTCATAGAGACGCCGCTACAAGGCTTGTGATGCGGGAGCGAGTGATGCGCAGGGAATCTCTCACGGCTTCGGCCATTTGGTACCATTCGCGGCCAGCAATTTTGCGATGTTCCCGTAGCGCTCGGCTTCCCAGCCGTTGTGGCGTGTGGCACCCATCTGGAAGCTGTCGAGAAAGGCCGACCAGTTGGAAAAGTTTGCGGCGATGGCTTGCGTGGATTTTTTGAGAATGAGTGCCGCTTTTTCCTCCGGGATGTATCCGGCGGCGAGGGCGAGGTCCGAGAGATAGATGAGGTGGGCGTGAATCCAAGCGGACTCATCGCGGGTTTGGGGATGGCTTTTTTGGAAGGTTTTTTCGGCGGCGTTGTCAGCGATGGCCATGAGGCGATCAAAAGTCATGCCCTCGGGCAAGGGAGCGGACGGGGCGTTGTTTGAGGGTCGGAAGGCCTCGAGGGCTTCGATCTCGGAGGCGAGCTCATCCTTGTTTTGAATTCCGAACATGCGTCTCAACTCCTTTCGGGCGGCGTGTTTTTCATTCAATTGTGATCCCATTCGTCCGAGGGGATGTCCTTGCGCGAGGAGAATCGGAAGAACAAAGGCGGCGGCGCGCTGATCCTCCGGCGTTGCATCAGGTCCAGGCGGTTCGAATTTCGGAAAAACAAAGGGTTCAGCGGCTCCAGACACGGATTCCATAAGGCGGGCGACATCCTCGAAACCGAGGCAGCGCGCCGCGCGGATCGGGGTGACGCCGTTTTTGTCGGCGATGGTGGGATTGGCACCGTTTTCCAAAAGCATTTCCACCAGACCGCGGTTCAAAAGCGGATCCACGGCATGGGCCAGGGCTGTCTTGCCATCACCGTCCTGGAGGTTGATCGAAGCGCCGGCTTTGATCAGCGGAGAAACGATGTAGGGATGCGGCCACTCGTCGCAAGCGGACATGAGCGGGGTTTTTCCATTGCCCCGCGCGGTGGAGTTCACATCCGCGCCGGCGGCGATCAATTCGCGGATCATGACAATATTGCCATATCCGCTGGCGTAGTGGAGGGCCGTGCCTCCATGCGGGGTAGCTTGGTCCAGACGGCTCTTGGGCAGCAACGCATGGAAACAACGGAGGTCTTTGTTGGCGGCAGCCATGGTCAGAGGTGTCTGCTTCCATTTGTCTTGGATGTCTGTTTTCGCACCCGCCGCCAGGAGTCGCAACACGCAGGGAAGTTGGCGGAATTGGGAGGCATAGTGCAGTGCGGTGTCGCCGTTGAGGTCGACAATGTCCAATGCCGCTCCGTGTTTAAGTAGTTCGTCGATAATGTGCGTGAATCCGCACTGGGCGGCCGCCATCAGGGCGGTTTGCTTGTATTTTCCACTCAGAGCGTTGATGTCGGGGGACGGAAGAGCCGCGCGCAAGGCGGTGAGATCGCCGGTTGATGCTGCCGCATACAGTGGCGAGTCGGAGTCCACTTTTTTCTCATCTGGCTTTTTCAGCAAGACATCTCCATTGAAATCAAAGGTGTCCGCATTAGCAACCCGCTGCGGCCCGTCAGGTTCTCCGTTCAGTGCGGCGAGTCTTGCATCCAGAATTTGATAGGCTTCGGCGTGGGGGTAATCGGCAAGTGCTTTTGCGGAGTAGAACTTGGCTTCAGCGGGTTTCCCAAGAAGGAGAAAAGCCTTGGACGATTGATCCCAATAATACGCCTTGGACTTATCCGATAGCTCCGCGGCATGGTTCCAAGCTTCTATGGCTTCAGGCAAACGGTCGAGCGTCCTGAGGACGCTTCCTTTCAGGTGATAGTATTTTTCCGTATCGCCACCCAAAGCGATCGCTTCGTTGATTTGCGAGAGGGCCTCAACGGGTCGAAACATCTCGTAAAGAGTCCACGCGGAACTGTGGAGACTTACGGGCGTTCGCCACTTTTTCAGAGTGATTTTGCGGTGCGTTTCGGCTTGGTCGAAAGCTTCCAGTTCGTCCAACAGATTGGCCAAGGTTTGGTGGACGCAAAAAGGCCCCTCGTTGACGCCAAGCAATGAAAGCACTTTGGAATAGCTTCTGACGCCGGTTGCCAAGATGCGCTTTCTTGTTTCTGAAGTAATGCCCTCCTGTTCACCCTCGTGTGCAATCGCACGGGTCATAATGCCCACAAGCCAATTTAATGGGATGGAATTTGGTTCAAGAGTCGTCTGTGCAACAAGGGCATTGTAGTAAAACAACTCTGTGCGTTTGTCCTTGGCGGTATCGATACCCAGAACGAATCCGGAGGCACGACCCTCGAGGGATTCCGGTTGGCTTGCCAAGAGCTGCGCGAACAGCGGCAGGGAGTCGTCCAGGTTGAACCTCGAGCGGGCCAAAACTGCCGCCCAAAAAATCGCCCTTGGTGAGCGCTCTCCATCCTTGAGGGCCTGCAGCACTTCAGCCTCCGCCTGATCTTGATCACCAGCCGAGAGGTGCCCCAAAAGTTTCTCCTCCGAAAAAACCGGCACGCCTTGAACAGCTGACGGCGAAAGAAGGCACAGGATCATGCTCAGAAAAAGAAATGCTCGAAGATGCGAAAAAAGAGACACGCGCATGGTTGTGAGGAATGATTAGGACATGGCGAGTTGCTGTCCATCGACAAGTTCACGAAAGAGGCCCGGTGCGGCGATGAGGGAATCGTAGGTGCCATCCTGCAGGATGCGTCCGTTGCGAACGACAAGGATGCGTTGGCAATCGCGAACGGTGGCGAGCCGATGGGCGATGATAATAGAGGTGCGGCCTGCGCAGACCTGCTTGAGGGTGTCTTGGATCAACTGCTCGCTGATGGTATCGAGAGCGCTGGTGGCCTCATCAAACAGAAAAACGGGCGGATTCGAGAGAATCGCCCGGGCGATGGCGAGTCGCTGACGCTGGCCTCCGCTCAGGTTGGACCCTCCCTCGCCGACACGCGTATCGAGCCCCTCGGCGAGCTTTTGGATGAACTCCCAGGCATTCGCTTGGCGGCAGGCGGACTCGATCTCGGCATCTGTGGCATCGGGGTTGGCGACTTGGATGTTTTTGCGAATCGTGGTCTTGAATATGAACGGATCCTGAGGGACGACCCCGAAGCGTTTGCGAATCTCAGCTCCTTCGCATTGGCGGATATTCTGGCCGCCAAAATGAATACTACCCTCATTGGGATCATAAAGCCGCAGCATAAGCTGTGCGATGGTGCTCTTGCCTGAACCCGAGGGCCCCACCAAGGCCACCGACTGGCCGTAGGGTATCGTGAAGCTGACATCAGCAAGAACGGACTTTTCCTCATAGGCAAAGCTGACACGGCGGAACTCCAGATCGCCTGCAGGAGGGACCGGATTCGGATTTTGCTCTGGATCCGGGGTGGTCGAGGCTTCTCTCAAAACCTCCGCGATGCGCTCCAGAGAGGCCTGGGCCGCTCCCCACATGGTAAAGGCTTGGGAGATGATGGTGAGCGGCGGCGAGAGTTGCTGGAAGGCCAGCATGAACATGGAGACTTCGCCGATGCTGACTTTTCCCGAACTGAATCTCCACGCACATGCCACGATCATGAGCGCGAATCCGGCATAGGAGATCGTCTCCTGCTTCATCCAAGCAAAATGGGTGCGCACATCGCGCTCGTAGCTCTTGCGGGAAATCATCTGGATTTGATCGCCAAACTCACCTTCCACCGTTCTTTCCATGGCATAAAGTTTGACAGCGCGAGTGCCGCGCAGGATGTCGGCGACGGTGCCTGTCACAGCCGCTTCGTGTTTTTGATAGTCGAGGTGGAGTTTGCGACTGACCCGCCGGGCGCGATCCATCATCAAAACCTGCGAACACACGGTGAGAGACATCACGGCCGTGAGTGTCCAGTCCGTCCAAACCAAGATGCCGACCGCCGAGCCAATCGTGGTGAACGCCCCGGCGAGGCCACCGGCGCAGTGCTGGTAAAACTGGATCACGTTTTGAAGAGGGGATCCAAAGAGGTAGCTGAATAACTCGCCGGAACTGCGCTTCATATGAAAACGCAGGCAAAGCGCGTTGAGTTGGCGGAAAAATCGCGCCCGCAGCGAGGACAAGATGCTCTCTCGCACCTTCAAGTAGAGGCGGTAGCCGATGTGCCACATGAGCATCCGCCCGATGACGGAGACCAAGAAATACGCGAGGCCAAGAGCAATGGCCCGCCGCCACATGTCGGGAGGCACCGAGCCCTTTCCAAGCACCCAATCGATGAGCCACCCGACCGTGAAAACCTGAAAGGTGATCGCAAAACCATGCAGGGCGTTGAGGATGGTCGCTGTGGTCAGAAGCGGCAGGTGGGGCCGGATCAAGGGCCAAAGGATTTCCTTTGTTGATATCTGACTGGCGGCGCTTTGACTCACAGGTGGTAATTCCAAGGTGATTTCTCTCGGGATTTTCCTGCAAAAATACGAGCGCAAAGTCGATAGAGCGGCCCTTTGCCTGAAAGCTTTTGGTTCTGCAAAGAACGATTTTACGAGTAGGAACGAAGTCATCCGAATGAAAAATCTGCGCGACTCCGATATTGAGGAGATGTTCTCACGCTCGAGCGGGCCTGGTGGGCAGCATGTGAACAAGGTTTCGACGGCCGTCACACTGCGTCATGTTCCAACGGGGTTGAGTGTGATGGTTTCGGATTCACGCTCGCAGGCGATGAACCGGGAGACCGCGCGCCGGAGGCTGCTGCAAAAAATCACTGAAGCCGCGGAAGCGAAGAAGCTGGCGCAGTTGGCGGAAGCCTCTCGGGAACGCCGGCGAAAAGCCAAGCGCTCGCGGGGCACAAAGGCAAAGCTGGTCGAATCGAAGCGCCGCCGCTCGGAAACGAAAAAGATGCGTGGTAAGGTCGCCTGATATCTCATGAACGACTCCGCTTTTTCCGAATCCGCCGCACGACTCTGCTCTGCGTGCGGCATGTGCTGCAACGGGGTGCTTTTCCATGGAATGGCCGTCCAACCCGAGGATTCACTTCGAGCCTTGGCGGCAAAGGGTCTGAGGGCGAGGCGGCGGGACGGGGAGTTGCAATTTCAACAACCCTGCCCGGCACATGAAGGGAATTGCTGCCGGATTTATACAGAGCGACCGCAACGATGTCGGGCGTTCGACTGCCGTCAACTTCTGGCCGTTTCAGCGGGCCAAATCACCGAGGCGCAAGCCATGGAAAAAATCCAAGAAGCCAGAAAGCGCAGCGACCGTGTGCGGGAGTTGCTCGAAATGCTGGGCGACGACCGAACAAAACGACCGCTGGCCACGCGGTGCGCAGGAGTTTTTACTCCCCCGCTCGACCCCTCACCTCAAGCAGAGGCTTTGCGCGCGGAGTTGCGGCGCGCGATGACCGCGTTGGAGGAAATGCTGGCAAAGGAGTTTCGCACTGGACCAGGGCAGTAGAATCGCGGGATCAGACCTTGAGTTCCCCTCTTGCTATGAGGGTTTGGAAACGAGCTCTGCGCATTTCCTGCTGTGCGCGAGCAGGGATTCCACCAAATTCGGGATGACGGGATGATTGATGCCGTCCTTGGCAAGTCGGTGGGCTGCGCGTTCGGCTGCCTCGGGAAGCGATGCGGCCATTAGCACGATGCGGTCGAGAAGTTCCTTGGAAGAAATGCGAATTTCACGGGCGCAGGATTCCCACTCTTTTTTGCCGATGCGCCACAAGCGGTATTCGGACCCGATTTTCATCGCGAGTGTGGCCGTGCGCGGTTGGATATGCCGTGGATAGGGAAGTGAACTTGCCAAATCGTAGAGCGGCGCCAACCGGACCTGCCCACCCGCGCCGAGGAGAAAGGAATAATTTTTTGCATGTCCGTCCGTGCCTCCCATGAGCCAGTTCAAAATCAAAC
>CANKXQ010000070.1 GCA_947487745.1 Spartobacteria bacterium
CCATTGTGAAAAATTCTCGACTGCTGCCACCCGTAGGTGTCTGGACCGTGTCTCAGTTCCAGTGTGGCTGGTCGTCCTCTCAGACCAGCTACCCGTCATAGCCTTGGTGAGCCGTTACCTCACCAACTAGCTGATAGGCCGCGAGCTCATCAGGAAGCGTCTTGCGACTTTGACTTTGGAAAGATGTCTTCCCTTGTCATATGCGGTATTAATTCGCCTTTCGGCGAGCTATCCCCCACTTCCCGGCAGATTACTCACGTGTTACGCACCCGTTCGCCACTGGATTTAGCGTGTATTGCTACAAACTAAACCCCGTTCGACTTGCATGTCTTATCCACGCCGCCAGCGTTCGTTCTGAGCCAGAATCAAACTCTCCGTTGAAAAGTTTGTCCTCTGCGCTAAACAGAGGAAATTTTTTCTGACTATTCATATATGCAGTCCTGTGAGACAGGCCCTGCAGTATGATGTCGAAGCTTTAAAAAACAAAATCGACGAGAAACGCACAACTCAGCAATTGCTGTATAATTGTCATTTCTATATATTCTATATTTTGCGTTCTGAATTTTACCGACTGCGGCAAAATTCGAATTGGACTTTCAAAAATCTGCTTCACTGCGAACCCGGAGCTACTCGGCTTATTTCAGCCGTGAGACTGTCGTTTTTTAAGATTCGCTTGAGATCAATTTCGCTTGGCAGTGGTGCCAGCGGGATGAAGACCATATTACAGCCGCAAAAATGGTCAACAGCATTTTGAAAAATATTTTTCGGAGGGCTTCCCGGTAGCGAAAAAATTTTTGAGCAATACGACCGCACAAATAGGTTTTAAGAGCCTCTCACGCCGTCAATAGGTTTTTTTCTCGCAGAAAAAAAAATTTTAAAAATTTTTTTCGAACGACATTTTTGGCGCTCTGCTTGCGTAATTTTCCGGCCCTTGGGAATGTGTTTTTCCAATGAAAAAAGAACTTCAACCTGGCGATCCCGCACCTGATTTCACTCTCACCGCAGTAGGCGGCACCTATGGCAATGGTCAGGAGGTGCGCCTATCCTCACTTCGAGGCCATACAGTGGTGCTTTATTTTTATCCCAAGGACGACACTCCCGGGTGCACCACGCAAGCGTGCGGGCTGAGAGACCACTACTCCGCGTTTCTTGCCAAGGGGGCGTTGATCTTCGGCGTGAGCGTGGATTCCCCCAAGAGCCACTCCAAATTTCTATCGAAGCACGGACTCCCCTTCCCTCTTTTTAGCGATGAGTCGCGTGAAGTTGTGGAAGCTTACGGCGTGTGGGTTGAGAAAAGCATGTATGGTAAGAAATACATGGGCACGGAACGCTCGACCTTCGTGATTGCACCGGATGGAACGATCCGATCGATACACCGCAAAATCCAACCCGCAGCCCATGTGGACACTCTTCTCAAAGATCTATGAAATCTCCCGAACCCCATGCCCTCTTGAAGCTCTACGACAGGCTCTCAGCCTTGATTGAGAAACTTCCAGGAGGGTTGCAGAAGCCGATTCTGCGGGAGCTTACTCCGATACGGGAATTGTTCCTCGAGCAGCGGGCTCCTCGTCTTTTACTGAGTGGCGGAAGCACCCAGAGTGCCCCTTCGCTCCTTGCTGCGATGGGGGCTTCGAATATTCACTGCGGAGAGTCGGATCAAGGGTGGCGTTCCTATCAAGGCGGGTTGTCCGGAGCCACGGCAAAAATTCTGGATGCTCGAAATGACGCGCCCGATGCGCACTGGGAGACTGGAGTAGCTGCCGTGAAGCCCGACATCGTTCTTTTCCTGCAGGACGGAAATATGTCGGCACCCGAGTGGCAAAAGTCGATTCGACGGGCGAGTTCATCCGGCGCACCAATCATTGCCCTTTCCTCATCGACCGACTCTGCCCGGAGGCTTGGCGAGCGTCTGGAGGAGACTTTGGAACTACGCGGGCAGATTCGCGCCGTGTGCTCCCTCGATGATCCCGGCTTTTTGGAAATACTCTGCGCGGCACTGCCTGCACCGGCCCAGCTTGAGTTTGCACGCCTCACAAATGCGCGGAAGGCGCAGGCTTTCATAGCCTCCTCCTTATTGAAATCCTTCAGCGCAGTGTGCGGCGTGATCGGCCTGCAGCCTATTCCGCTCGCCGACCTGCCAGTTCTTGCCACTGTCCAGAGTTTGATGGTTGGGATGATTATTCACACGACCGGTCGCCCGGTAACGCTGAAGCTCGTCGGGGAGTTTCTCAGCGCCCTTGGATTGAGTGTTGGAGCCGGGTTTGTCTTCCGCGAGGCGGCGCGAGTGGCGGTGAGGATCGTCCCCTTCTGGGGAAATGCAGTTTCCGGCTTTGTGGCCGGAGCGGGCACCTATGCGATTGGGCGTGCTGCAATCGCCTACTTTGTCGACGACTCGCCCATACAGGAGACGCAACGGATTTTTCTCTCCATGCTGCCGAAAGGCCGTTCCGCCACGAAACTTCCCTGATTTCCTACAATGCCCGCAGCCGATCCTGATGCCGCCCTCAAGCGGAATGCCATTGCCGAAGTCAAAAAAATCTACGCCGAGCTTGCGGCCATGCCCATCGAGCGCTCCTGCACACTTCGCACCGAGTGCTGCCAATTCCGCCTCACGGGAAAAGCTCCCCACCTCACGCGGGGCGAGGCACTGATAGCCGCCAGAGCCCTTCGTGCCACGGGGCGCAAGGCCCAGCCCTCGCGGGCGGATGGGGCCTGCCCGATGCTCGACCCGTTTACTTCACGCTGCCTGATCTATGAGAACCGCCCCTTCGGATGCCGCACCCATTTTTGCGCGGCGGCCGGCGGACCATATGCGCGGAAAGATGTAGTGCACCTGATTCACCGTCTTCAGGAAATCGACGAACGCCTTGGCGGTGACGGCGCCGCCAACCCAATTGAAGATGCCGTAGCGGGCGCGCTGCAGGCTTGCCAGTGAGGCCGACTGGGCTTAGCCCGATGCGAGAACAATGGATCAAGCCGCATTTCATTTTATCAATACCCAGCTCACCAACCCAGTGCTGGATATTCCCATGGCGGCTTTGTCGAGTTGGGCGGTGTGGTGGCCATTGGCGCTGATCGCGGGAATCGTCATTCTCCTGCGCGGAGGCTTTCACGCGCGGGCCATGCTTCTCGCAGCCGTGCTCGCAGTGGGCATCAACGACGGACTCGTCTGCCGGACATTGAAAGAAATGGTTGGCCGTCCGAGACCAAACGACACCGTCTCCGGGGTGCGCACCATCGATCTGGCACGGGCCACCCCTCGCCTCCTTGCAGTGGTTCTTCCCCTGCGGGTCAAAACTTCCGATGTCAAAAACCAGCCCAATCGCGGCAAATCTTTTCCCTCGTCTCATGCGGCGAACTGCTTCGCTCTGGCGACTGTGATCTTCGTATTTTACCGGAGGCGCGGGTGGATTGCGTTTCTTCCAGCGGCGCTTGTAGCTTTCAGCCGTATGTATGTGGGAGTCCACTGGCCTGTCGATGTGCTCGCGGGATGCTTGATCGGCATCCTGTGTGGGCTTGGCTCCGTCTTTCTTTTAAAAACCCTCTGGAAGCACTTCGCGCCATCCATTCTCCCCTCACTCCACAAATCCCACCCTGATTTTCTCAAAGCATGAAACCCCGTTCCGTCTTTATTTTTCTCTCCGCTGTCACGCTCCTGCGTCTCGTGTGGCTGGCAATTCAAGGTGTTTCGGCACAGGAGGCGTATTACTGGATGTGCGGATCAAAGATGGCGGCGGCTTTTTTTGATGGTCCACCGGGAACGGCTTTTCTCGTTCGAATGATCGGCGCTGCAACCGGCGACTCGCGGGAGATTCTGCGACTGGCGTGGCCTCTATTCGGCTTTATCGCAGCATGGCTGGCGTGGCTTCTCGCGCGGACCCTTTATAATGATCTGGTGGCGGGCTGGACGGTGGTGGGGCTGAACGCGCTGCCCTTCTTCAACGAACTATGCGTCACGGTTGGCCCGGGGATTCCCTTCATGATTCTCACGCTTGGCGGAATGCTGGCCGCCTATTCGGCTGTGGAGGGTCGGCGTCTGGATTGGATTCTCTCGGCGGCGCTTCTGGCGCTGGCCTGCCTCTTCCGCTACGAGGCTGTGCTGGTGGCGTTGGGATTGCTCATCGCAGTTCTTTCAGTTCTTCGTAAAAAAGAGAAACCCGATGCGCTTGCGGCGGCCTCTTTGATCCTCCTTCCGGCAGCCTCGCTATGGAGTCCCTTGGCATGGAATGCCGCTCTCGACTGGATTCCTATCGCAGGCGGCACCTTCCAGACATGGTGGCGTCCACAGCCCGGGGGATGGACTCGGGATTTGGTTGAATACTTTCGCCAGTTTTCCTTTGCTGCCGGCATCGCGCTGGCGGGTGCACTCGTGGCGCTTCTCTGGACGGCCTGGCACAAGCAAGGCCGCGCGCGCTTTCTTTTGGTCACTGCCGGACCCGCCTCGCTCTGGGCTTTGTATCAATTCCTCATAGGCCGTGATTTCTCTACTGCGGCTTGGATCGCCGTGGTGCCACTTTTGATTTTTCTCGCGGAGGCCGGATCGCGCTGGCGCTGGATGGGCGTCTGCAGCTCGGCCATTGTGCTAATCGCACTGGTCTCCAGCGGACTCCTGCTCCATGAGGAGGGGCTGCAAAGAGCTGTTGGGAAAACTCTGGCTGTGGAAATGCATGCCGCCAGCAGGGAGATGCCTGCCAGCGACGGTGGCGGTTTTCTGATTGCCGAAGATGCGGATTTGGCCTCCCTGCTCACAATTTATTTCAAACCTGTAACGCCTTCGGAATATCCACCGGTTTTCGTCCCGGAATCCCCTGCCCTCACGAGCCAATTCGGAATCTGGCCGTCGTATGGGAATTTCATCGAGACAGACAAGGCAACGGATGAATTTTTCACCGAGCAGAAAGGCTACAATCCCTTCATCGGCCGCCATGCCCTCTACATGGGCGCGGAGCTGCCGCAGACGGTGAAGGGCGCGTTCTCCGAGGTGAAGCCGCTGCGAGACATCAGGCTGCCGGATGGCCGGCGCATGGTCATCTACCTGTGTCTGGATTATCAGACACTGCCGCTGTGAATGCAGGCCTCAGGGTGCCGCAACCCCAGAATTCCGCAGAGCCTCGCTGAGACTTGATTCGTGGGTGAGCAGGCTCGCGAGGTAGGCGTCCTTTTTTGGCATCGCGGCAGCCTTCTGGATATTCGACGGATTTTCCAAGCGGGAAAAAATAACCGCCGCCACCTTCGACTTAGGCACGCTTTTTTCGCCATAGCCGCCGGGCTTGTTGCTCGACCAGAAGCGGACATGCTCCACGCCATCTTTCGTTTCCATACCGAGAAAAACAACCGAGTGCCCGCGCTCTTTTTTTCCGACATCCGTGGACCAAAAAATCTTCATGAAATCCCCCGGCCGCGCCTGTTCCCAAGAGGTGAAATTTTTGCCAAGACCGAGTTCATGGAAAAGGCGGGCTGTGCCGGGACCATTGGCATTCCAGCGTCCCCAGATGCCGACTCCATCGGGCATGGCTTTGGGCAGGAGATTTTCGGATGAGGATGTGCCCGGCGGGCAGAAGCCCTGTTTTTCAGCGGCGGCGAGGGTTTTCAGAAAGAGGAGATAAGTGGCCCCCGAGCAGTAACTCGGCTGCGCCTTGGAACTTTCGACACGCAGGCCGAGTGGCGACACGGCGACAGCGCTGTTCAATGCTTGGTGGGCCTCGCGCGTGGTGGCATAGCCGCCGCCCTCGGGCATTGTGCGGATTTGCTCAAGCACAATGGCATTGAATTCCGACGCGTGGAGAGTGACTTTCGAGAGCAGCATGAGGGCTGACAGGAGAGCAAGTTTCATGTGTCCTCAACAACGCGAATTTACAGATGTCCGCAAGACGCATTTTTCTAATTCTCTTCCTTCTGGCCTGTGTGGCCGGGGCACTGTGGATGCGGGATTGGATGGCGAAACGCCCACTGCCGATGTCTGGCGGGCTTTATTTTCCACTGGCGGTGGAAATTCCCGGCCCACACTTCCTGCAGGGCGACCCGCGCTGGGGCGGTGACCTGCTTGCCCAGACACCCGATTCTCTCACGGATGTCGGCTGTGCGGTGGCCTCGGCCGCCATGGCGCTGGCATCCCGTGGAGTCGATACCGACCCGGGACGGCTGAATGCCTTTTTGCAGAAAACGGAGGGCGGCTACACTCCCGAGGGTTGGATTTATTGGGAGAAGGCGGCGGAGATAGATTCCAAGGGGGGCGGCACACTACTGCCGCACTACGAGGATGCGCCGTCACACTTCCTCATCGACTGGAATCTCCTGCGCGGCAACCCCGTGATTGCCCGCGTGCGCTACCCGAGTGGCATCACGCATTTCGTTCTCATCTGCGGGAAACGCGGCTTCGAATACATCGTGCGAGATCCCGGCGAAGGAGGAGGGGCTGGGCTGACGCTTTTGAGTGACTTCCCGCCACCCGTCGAAGCGCTGCGTTTTTATCGGGTGGATTGATCGGACTGCGAGGGCAGGCTGCCGAGGAGCTTCGCACGGAGTGGGCGTCCCGCGAGTTCCGCATTTTGCGCGGAGAGTTTCTCGGAGACAACCGCAGTGATCGTTCGAGCCGTTCTTCGTGCATCGGCAGCGAGTCCGGAGGTGGTGGCGTTTGTAATCAGGCGCGGCACGGCACCGAATGGGCTGGCAAACAGCGCGCCTGGCTCTGCGTTTGATCCACCAGTCGTTTCCAGTTGGGCGATTCGCATGAGACGCCCCTTGGGCAGGACTTGAAACACATCCACGCGGGCTTCAGTTTTTGTGGCACCGAGACCGAAGCCAACCAGAGAACGCAGCGCGCGGCTGCCTTGGTGAACCCTTGTAAAATGCCCCTCGATCAACCACGCCTTGGGATCCCTTACTTTTTCATTCGTCGGAATCACCACCGCAGGCCTGACATGCTTCGTGAGCCTTTCTGCAAGACGATCTGCGAACTCCGTGGAGAATTTCTGTTCAA
>CANKXQ010000071.1 GCA_947487745.1 Spartobacteria bacterium
GATGCTGCACCATGGGGCACACTCAGCAACCACGAGGCGAAGGCATCGAGTGCCGATGCCAGAGCGATGTGGATGACAATCAAGCTACCGAGAAAGGACAACTATCTCTACTCCGGAAAACGCTCGGGAGCTAGGCGGCGCACCTTGCGCCAACCGCGCCAATAAAGAAAAGCTGCAAGAAACAAGCCGAGCGCAGGCACGGACTCGTAGCTCAAGGAGGCGAGCACCACTGAGGCTTGGGCGTTTCCCCTGTCTCGTGACAAACGCCTTAAATCGGGATGATGGCACCTTCCTCCATCGCGCTGCGGGGAGGTTTTCCGAAAAGAAAAAGCCTGCTGGGAATGACCTGCTCGAGCCACCCGAGATACGGCGGCAGGATGCGCTGACCCGCCTTCCAACCGGATTCCACAAAGAGGAAATCGGGAGCCATTTCCTGCACCACCTCGCAAATCATAAAACCGGTGTTGGATCGGATGCGGCGCAAATCGACAGCCGGGGTGATGCCGCTGAGTTCATCGCAAATATCATCAAGCGACCCCTCTTCCGACTCGGCTCCGAGGAGCGTGCGGCGTGCCAGCGCGAAGGGACTATCCGCCGCGAGGATCGAGATTTTGGCGGGTTTGAGCGTCTTGAGGGTTTCCTTGGCAGCCCGCCAGCGAGGCGAATGAGCCTCCACCAGAAGGCAGGCGTTCAGCTCGGCGGGGGACTCCTCCTTGGGATCAGGAATCAGTAAAAGGTCGCATGGCGTGCGCGAAAAAAGCTCACGCACGATGGTGCCGGTGAAATTTCGCGGGTCGTTGGGACGGGCAATCGTGCCGGCGATGAAGAGATCGAATTTTTCATTCGTTGCAGCGGTGACCAATGCCTGAGCCGGAGTGCCTCCCTCACACCAGTAGATCTCCACATTTTCCCTGGTCAAGTCCGAAAAAACTTCCTTGAAACTCGACGCTTTTTCCTCCGTGCGCTCGCCTGCATGGAGGACGCTCAAGCGAGCGCCAAACGCCCTTGCAGCGCGGTCGGCCTCGGCCAGAACAGCCCGAAAACGGGGTGAGAATGTCGATGCAACGGCGAAGTGGAGAGTGGACATGGATTGGTTAGAGCGCAGGCCTGAGCGTCAGGTCACTTTTTGGAAATCTGCACGATTTTTTCAAAGGCCGCTTTTGTGAGTGGCATCACGCTGAGGCGCGATTGACGCAAGAGTCCGATCCCGGCAAGCGAGGGTTCGGCTTTGATTTGCTCAAGAGAGACAGAGTGCTTCAAAGCGCCTACGGGTTTTAAATCCACACACGACCAGTCGCCTTCGGATGCTGTTGGATCGGGGTAGGCCGAGCGCACCACCTCGGCAATGCCAACGACGGATTTACCGGTCACACTGTGGTAGTAGAGCACATGGTCGCCCGGCTCCATGGCGCGAAGGTGGTTCCTCGCTTGGAAATTCCTCACGCCGGTCCAGGCCGTTTTTCCGTCCCTCACGAAATCCTCCCACGCGTAGGCTGTGGGTTCCTGCTTAACAAGCCAGTAGTTCATTCGAGCTTTGCTAAAAGGAATTTCAGAGAATATCAAAGGACTTCCACTCAAAATGTCGAAAAAAGGTCTCTTCATCACATTCGAAGGCTCCGAGGCGTGCGGAAAATCCACCCAGATCACCCTCCTGGCCGACAAACTCCGCTCCTTGGGATTCGATCCCCTGCTCTTTCGCGAACCTGGAGGAACGCCTGCCGGCGAGGCGATTCGGCACCTCTTGCAACACGCTCCCGAAGGCGAGGCGCTGACTCCCGAAGCCGAGTTACTCCTCTTTGCAGCCAGCCGCGCGCAGCTCGTTCGGGAAAAAATCCTCCCAGCGCTTGAGGCCGGGCGCGTTGTTATTTGCGACCGCTTTCTGGATTCCACCACGGTCTATCAAGGTGTGGCCCGCCGCATTCCGTCGGATGACACCGCGCGCATCAACTCCTTCGCAGTCGGGGATTGCCTGCCGGATGTCACCATCCTGCTCGAACTTGACCACCAAACCTCAGTTACCCGCATGAGGGTCGCCAATCGCAAGCCCGACCGCATCGAACGCGAGTCGACAGAATTTTTCGAAGCCGTGCGCCAAGGCTACCTAAAGCTTGCGAAAGAAAATCCCAAACGCGTGCACCAGGTCGACGCCTCGCGTTCGATCGAAGAAATCGCAGGTGCGGTTTGGACGAAAATCATGACGCATTTAAAATAAGACCCTTAAATATTATTCAGTGTGCTTCTTGACTGCGGGCTGCATCGTTCTTTTTCCTAACGTCCCAATTGCGAAGAATGCCTCCAATCGATAAAATTTGATTTTTTTCTTAACATTTCCGCGAATTTTTTACATGGTCGTTGGGTTGGCAAAGGAGTGCATCTCGCATCCGCCAGCCAAAACATAAAAAACACATAATGGAAAACACTACACCACAAGGAGACATCGGTCTCATCGGATTGGCCGTGATGGGCCAGAACCTCGTCCTCAACATGAACGACCACGGCTACACGGTCGTCGTCTACAACCGCACCACCTCAAAAGTGGACGAATTTTTGGCAAATGAGGCAAAAGGCACAAAAGTTCAGGGTGCCCACTCCATTCAGGAACTGGTTTCCAAACTCAAGCGCCCACGCCGCGTCATGATGCTCGTGAAGGCCGGCCAGCCGGTGGATGACTTTATTGCTCAAATCACCCCCTATCTGGAACCCGGCGACATCATCATCGACGGTGGAAATTCGCTCTACAATGACACGAACCGCCGCCAGCGCGAACTCGAAGCCAAGGGTTTGCTTTTCATTGGAACGGGCGTTTCGGGTGGAGAAGAAGGCGCTCGCCGTGGACCAAGCATCATGCCCGGCGGGTCGCCTGCCGCATGGCCTCATGTGAAAGACATTTTCCAATCCATTTCCGCTAAAGTGGAAGATGGCTCACCGTGCTGCGATTGGGTCGGCGAAGAGGGCGCAGGCCATTATGTAAAAATGGTGCATAACGGCATCGAATACGGGGACATGCAGCTAATTTGCGAGGCCTACAATATTCTGAAAAACGGCCTCGGCCTAAACGAGCAGGAACTGCACGATGTTTTCGCCGAGTGGAACAAAGGCGACCTCGACAGCTACCTCGTCGAAATCAGCCGCGATATTTTTGCCAAAAAAGACACCGACGGCACACCGCTCTTGAGCAAAATCCTCGACACAGCTGGCCAAAAAGGCACCGGCAAGTGGACTGTGATCAACTCGCTCGAAATGGGAGTTCCGATTACCCTCATGGCGGAAGCAGTTTACGCTCGCTGCGTATCAGCCCTCAAGGAGGAGCGAGTGAAAGCCGCCCGCAAACTCAAAGGCCCAAACCCTTCCATTCCAGCCGCGCGCAATGCCAAAAAACGCGCCAAGCTCATCGACGAAGTCCGCCAAGCCCTCTACGCCTCGAAAATCATCAGCTACGCCCAGGGCTACATGCTCATGCGCGCCGCCGCTGCCGAATACGGCTGGAAGCTCAACTGGGGTGGCATCGCCCTCATGTGGCGCGGAGGTTGCATCATCCGCTCCCGCTTCCTCGGTAAGATTAAAGAAGCCTTCGACAAAAAACCAAAGCTCACGAACCTGCTCTTTGACGACTTTTTCAAAGGCGAAATGAAGAAAAACCAGAAAGCTTGGCGCAATGTGGTGGCAATCGCGGCCAAGCGCGGAATCCCGGTTCCCGCATTCAGCACAGCCCTCTCGTTCTTCGACAGTTACCGCTCGGCGGTATTGCCTGCAAACCTGCTCCAAGCCCAACGCGACTTCTTTGGTGCCCACACCTACGAGCGCGTGGACAAACCCCGTGGCGAGTTCTTCCATACGAACTGGACTGGCCAAGGCGGCACCACCGCCTCCACGACCTACACGGTCTAACCCGCGCTTGCGCGTTTTCATTCTCAAACCGACGCCATCGGCGACTTCATCCTCGCAACAGGATGCATTCGCCTCATGGCTCGGGAATTGAGTGAAAAAAATCTCATCATCGCGGTAAGGGCGGATGTCGCTCCGCTGGCAAAAGCCCAATTTCCTAACGCCGAAGTTATCCCACTCCACCTGAGGGAAAAACGGCGTCTCGTCAACTTGGCGACGGTGAATGTGGTCAACTGCTTGCCGGCTTGGCTGAGGCTTTTCTTTTTGAAAGTCGACGCCGCCATCTGCCTGCGCAGCATGCGCGCATATCTGCACACGATCACATTCTATCTCCCTCGGGCAAAACGCCGTATCGCTTGCGAAAACCTTCTCCTTGCAACCCCACGCATGCGGCGACCCGCCGTTGAGAATTTCGTCCGCTCCGCCTTCAAACCAACCCTCATCCCCTACCCTGCGGCCGAACGACTTCCCACCGATGTCGAAGCAAACCGCTTGATAGCCGAGGAAGTCCTCCAACGCAAGGTATCCGATGAAGAAATCCTGCCCACACTGACGCCTCCACGCGAGGTTTCTGCCAAAAACTACTGGCTACTATGCCCATTCAGCTCTACGAAATCCAAGGATTACCCCGCCGAGGCATGGGCTCGCGCTTTGAAACTCCTTGACCACGAGCGCGCTGAAACCCCGCTCCACCTTGCTGCCGGGCCAAGTCAAGCAGACCGTCTCCAAGAATTCGCCTGCACTCTTCAATCCGCTGGCATCGCCAACATCCACCTCGCCCCCCCTGTCCCGCTCCCCGATTTCCTGCAATCCATCGCCGAAGCCCGCCTCGTCCTGACGGTCGATACCGCTGCAGCCCACATGGCCTGCGCCCTCCAAACTCCCGCCGTCATCGTCTCCGCCGGCCAGCACCCCGGAGTCTACGCCCCCTACTCAAAAAACGGCCGCCAAAAATGGCTCCTCCCTCCCGGCGATCTTCCAAAAGGCGAATGGCGCCAGCATTTCACTCCGGAAATGATGGCCGACTGCATGCGATCAGTTTTTTCAACTGGAGGGAGTGTTTACCGATTTTAAATCCTGTCCGTGCCTGACCAAAACTCCATACCTTTGTCCATCGCACACCGCTTCATAGACGAAGTCGGCGACACTACATTTTACGGCAAAGGCAGAGAAGTGATTCTCGGCAAAGAGGGAGTCTCATTGGTTTTTGGCATGAGCATCGTCAAGTTTAGCCGTCCTGTGGCCGAAGTGCGTTCGGAAATCATCGCACTCCAAAAGCAAGTCGAAGGCGATCCCTTGCTCAACACCATTCCCAGCATAGTGAAACGCATGAACAACGGCGGCTTTTTCTTCCATGCCTGCAAGGACTCGGATGATGTCCGAGCCATTTTCCTCCGCTATCTCCGCGAACTGAACTGCGAGGCTGAAATTGTCATCGCCCGGAAGATCCACTCCCTCTTCCTCAATAAACACCACGGCAAGGACAACGAATTTTACGCGGATGTCCTTTCGCACTTGATCAAGAACTGCCTAAAACAGCCCCGTCGCATCGTGCTGAACATCGCCGAACGGGGTTCGAGCACCCGTGGCAGGGTGCTCGAAGACGCTCTCGCCAAAGCCACCGGAAGAGCGGGAAAACACTGGGAATCTGCCGATTTGAAAGCCGAGGTTGTTTTCAATGTCCAGACGCCCTTGCGTGACCCCTTGTTGGCTGTCCCAGACTACCTTGGCTGGGCGGTGCAACGCGTGTTTGAGAAAGGGCAAACACGTTATTACGACTATCTGGGGGAGAAAATCCGCTCGGTTATTGACCTTTATGACTCGGAGAGATTCGGCGAAAACAAAAATCACTACGACCAAAAGAACCCGCTGACTTCCCAAAACAAATTAGGTCCACCATCCACCTAAGCGGGATACCCCGCGACGCCATGGAGACGACTTTCAATGGAAGCAGACCTCCCCAAACAAACTACGATACAATCAATCCTGCAAACCAAATTTCATCTGGCAAAACTGACCTCGAACCGAAGCCCACGAGGCAGAAATTGATTTTCCGACCCGTTCCGCCTTTACTTCGCGGTCCATGCCACTTCGTTTTTTCAATACCCTGACCCGTCAGATCGAGGACTTCATGCCGCGCGAGGCGGGGAAGGTGCGGCTCTACACCTGCGGGCCGACTGTTTACAATTTCGCCCACATCGGAAATTTCCGCGCCTACATTTTTGAGGATTTGCTGCAGCGACATCTGCAGTATCGGGGATTGAAGGTTGATCGCGTGATGAATCTCACGGATGTGGATGACAAGACGATCCGTGGTTGCCGGGCTTGCGGCATGGCGCTGGCGGACTTCACAGCACCATTTAAGAAGGCATTCTTCGAGGATCTCGACACGCTTCGCATCAAACGGGCGGATCATTTTCCGGAGGCCACGGCTCCCGAGCATATCACCCGGATGCTGGAGATGATCTCGGCGCTCATTGAAAAAGGCCACGCCTACCGCGACGAGGATGGCTCCGTGTATTTCCGCATCCGTTCGTTCGCCAACTACGGCAAGCTCGCGCACTTCGATCTGGAGGAACTCCGCGACGGGGTTCGGGTCCGCAACGACGAATACGAAAAGGAAAATGTCGGCGACTTTGCACTCTGGAAGGCTTGGGATGAAGCGGATGGCGATGTGGGCTGGGAAAGCCCATGGGGACGCGGGCGGCCAGGATGGCACATCGAGTGCAGCGCCATGGCGACAGGCATTCTCGGACCCGAACTCGACATACACTGCGGCGGTGAAGACAATATTTTCCCTCACCACGAGGCCGAGATCGCGCAGAGCGAGTGCGTGACGGGGAAAAAATTTGTGCGCCTTTGGATGCACTGCCGCCACCTGCAAGTCGAGGGTTCGAAAATGGCCAAGAGCGCGGGAAATTTCTTCACCCTGCGCGACCTCATGGAGAAAGGCTGGAGCGGACGCGAGGTGCGCTACGCACTCATTTCGGTCAAATACCGCGAACCGCTCAACTTCACTTTCGAGGGCCTGGCCGCTGCGCGCAGCGCTCTGCAACGTCTGGATGAATGGGCGACGCGCCTTCAGGAACTG
>CANKXQ010000072.1 GCA_947487745.1 Spartobacteria bacterium
TGAAAGGGTGTCGTCCACCGGTTTGCAGCACCCGTAGAGATCATGGGAGGTGAAGCCCACACAGCGGCGGGGTGATTGCATGAATGCCGCCGCCTCCGCGAGGTCGCCGAGCACGGAACTGGATGTTGGATCCTGACCCGCACCACGTCCGTAGAAAAGAGCCTCTCCCACGACATCGCCTTTCACGGCCACGGCATTAAAGACGCCATTCACCGAAGCGAGAACATGGGTTTTTGGAATGAGTGTCGGCACCACTCGCACCTCGATGAAGCTCTTCTCGTCAGCCTTGATGGAGGCGAGCAACTTAATGCGATAGCCGAGTTCGTTCGCAAATTGAATATCAGCTGCGGTGACTTTTTCGATGCCTTCGACGAGCACATCCTTCGGATCGATCCAGAATCCATAAGCCAGCGAGGCGAGGATGATTGCCTTGTGCGCGGCATCCCAGCCATTCACATCCAGCGCGGGATCCGCCTCCGCATAGCCGAGTTTCTGGGCCTCCACCAGCACCGGAGCGAAATCCAAGCCCTCATCGGTCATGCGGCTCAGGATGTAGTTGCTCGTGCCATTGAGGATTCCATGGATGGCCTCGAAGCGGTTTCCCACAAAAGCCTCGCGCACGGATTTAATGATGGGAATTCCACCTGCCACAGCCGCCTCGTAGAAAACAGGCACGCGCTTTTCCGCAGCCAATTCAAAAATTTCACGCCCATGCTCAGCCAGAAGCGCCTTGTTGCCGGTGATGACGATCTTGCCGGCGGCGATGGCCTTTTTCACAAAGGCAAGCGGGATATCGATGCCGCCCATGAGTTCAACGACCACATCGATCGAGGGATCGGCCAGAAGGTCATCGGGTGACGCTGTAAAAATCTCTGCAGGCGCCTGGACATCGCGCGCCTTCTTCAAATCGCGCACAGCAATCTTGCGCACCTCGAACTGAAAACCGATACGCTGCTCCAAAAGAGCGGCGTTCCGCAGGAGGTTTTTATAAACCCCGGCGCCAACCGTTCCAAACCCTGCCAATCCTATGCCGATTCTTTGTGTCATTGAGAGCGGGGAATATCAGCGTCCCCGCACTGGCCTGTAAAGACAGAACACGCCGCGCGCTCTCGCTTTGAAACGGCTCTTGCATCCGATGCGAAAGTGTGGAAACTTCACCGTTCTTCCACGCCGACATAGCTCAGTGGTAGAGCAGCGGTTTTGTAAACCGCTGGTCGTCGGTTCGAATCCGACTGTCGGCTCCCCCCTCGCCTGCTTCTTGCTGACACCTGTTGCACCTCGTGCGACAATGGAGAAAGTAAATAGAGCGGCCAGTCACCGAAATCCCAACTTCCGAATAACCACTCTTATGTCCAACAACGATACATCTGATTCATCCGACTTCGGCACGCCCTTTCAATCCCTCATCGACCACTGCGAGGCGAACGATCTCAGCTTTGCGACCTTTCCCGAGGAGAAACGCATTCGGCTCAACATCTGCCGCAAGCATGCGCTCTACACATGCCAGTTACGAATTTCGAATGATGACGAGATTTTTCAGATTCACCTGAACTATCCCGTGCTGGCGAAAGATGAAAAAATGCGATCGAGTGTGACGGAGTTTTTCACGCGCGTGAATTATGGCCTCGTCCTCGGCGCATTCGAGGTGGACTTGCGCGATGGGGAGGCACGCTACCATATCAGCCACCTGGTGGGAGATGGGCGCTTGGAGGACGAGGTTATCCGCCGCATCATCGGATCGGCCCTCTCCACAGCAGACCGCTATTTTCCAGCCTACATGCGCGTCCTGTTCGGCGGCGACACACCCGAGGACGCAGTCTTTCTTGCGGAACTGGATCTAAACACACAAGAGACGGAAAACGAACCCGCCTCGGCGGAGACCCCCGCCCCTCCCGCGCCTAAGCCATCTTCTTCCAAGCGCAAACCCCGTAAGAGACGCAGCAAACTGGAGGATTCCGATTCCCCGGAAGCCTGACGACGCATCTCCAGCGTATTTTGGAGTCGCCGGTGTCCGCCTTGAAAGACACTAACTTGGCTAACACATAGCCGACGAAGATCTGGACCCCGGCGTGGAGAAGAATCCGAGTGGAGTCGTTGCTGAGTCAGGGTGTGCCGAATACCGATGTCGATAATCTTTGATTTAATAACTGTGCTTCGTGAGGGTCGTTTTTCCTCGGAAAATCCAATAAATGCTGGCCGTGTAAGCCAGCACGATCGGAACGCCGATAATAGCTATAACGAGCATGATTCCTAATGTCTTCTGACTGGATGCAGCATTGTAGATCGTGAGGCTGTTTTCCAATACGGGATTGGAACGAACCATATAGGGGAAATAGGTGAGTCCGAATGTCATCATCATGAGGCACATGCCGACGCAAGACGATAGAAACGCATAAAATTCACGCCCTTTGCTGATTTCGCGCGGTATATTGAGAACGATCAGCACATTGATTGTTACGATAGCGAACACCCAAGGCTTGGCTCGCACAGCAGAGAGAACCCACTCCACATCCACAATGGTGTAGAGGTTGAAAATGAAATAAAACGCCAAAAACACGCCAATGAGTCTGGGAATCCATCCCCTGACAAGATTTTGAAGATCACCATCCGTTTTCATAGACACATAAATTGCTCCATGCATGGCAAATAGTAGAACCGTGGTGCAGCCGAAGAAAATGCTGTAGGGGTTTAAGAGGTTTAAAAATGTTCCTTGGTATTCTCGATCTGTGCCTAGGGGAATGCCTCGGACAAGATTTCCCATGGCAACTCCTATGAGGAATGAAGACAAAATACTGCTGAAGCTAAAGGCAACATCCCATATCTTTCGCCACCAACCCCACGGCTCTTTACTACGAAACTCAATGGCAACAGCGCGAAAAATCAAGCACACCAGAAGCATCATAAATGCCAGATAAAATCCGGAAAAAACCGTCGCATAGGCCTCGGGGAAAGCCGCAAAAAGTGCTCCGCCACCGGTTACAAGCCATACTTCATTTCCGTCCCAGACGGGTCCGATGGAGTTGAGCATCAAGCGCCGGTGTTCATCTTTTTTGACAAAGAGATGCAGAGCCCCCACACCCAAGTCGAATCCATCAAGAACAGCGTAGCCTGTGAATAAAACACCCACTAAGATATACCATATAATATTAAGGTCCATGATCTTTTAATTTGTGAGAGAGGGTTTGCGGATAACGGACTTCCAGCTTTCGGGCATTTCTTCACTGGATTCTTCGGTGTCGGGACCATGCTGGATTTTTCGTGTAAGGGTGTAGATGAAAAGCGCAAAGAGGAGAGTGTAAACGAAGGCAAACATGATGAGTGAGGCGAGAATTTCCTCTGCTCTTACGGCTTTAGAGAGTGAATCAGAGGTTTTTAATATCTCGTAAACGATCCAAGGTTGGCGTCCGATTTCAGCGGTAAACCAGCCGGCCTGATTGGCGATTTGGGGTCCGAGAACGGAAAGAACCAATGCCATCAGAAGCCAGCGGGTCCAGATCAAATCTGTCCGGAAAAGCCAACCGCGCCACCAGAAGAACAGCGCCACAACAACCAGCCCGAGGAGGGCTGTGCCTACGATGATCATAATGTGGTAGACTTGGAAAGTGAAGTTTACCTTGGGCCAGTAGCTTGGGCGGATTTTTTCAAGCTCCTCGGGAGATGCGCCGGGATGGCGTTTGTGAAGAAAATCATCGGTCGGCAGATCGTTCAAGCCGACGACCGGCGTCTTGAAGTTCTTATAAACAAGGAAACTCAAGAGGCCGGGAACTTTAGGGCCGCTGACCTCCTGCGTTTCCTCATCCACCCAGCCAAAAAGAGTCATGGGCGTGTATGGCCGCGTCTCGAAAACTCCCTCCATCGCAGCCAATTTGATGGGTTGGTTTTTGACCACACCCTCCGCTGTTTGTGAACCACTCAAGCCGACCTGAAGAATCGTAGAGACGGCCGCAAAGGCCAGTCCCACTCGCATCGAGGACTTCGCAAATTCAATGTGGCGCCCGCGAAGTAAATAAAAGGCGCTTATGCTCACAACAAGGAATGCTCCGGCCATCCAGCATCCCAAAAGCACATGAGTGAGGCGGTCGACCGAAGAGGGGTTGAAAACCATGGCCCAAAAATCGTCGATCACTGCACGAACCGTGCCCAGATCCCCCGGGCCGACCACATGACCCTCGAGAAGGCGCACGGGTTTTCCATCCACCACTTTTTCAAGATGATAACCAGCTGGCGTTTGCATCCAAGAATTTGCGACCACGATCCAGATCGCGCTGAAATGGGCGCCCAGGCACACCATGCAAGTGGCAAAAAAATGCAACTTTGGCCCGACTTTGTTCCAACCGAAGAGCAGGATGGCCAAGAAACCGGACTCCAGAAAAAAAGCAAATATGCCCTCGGCCGCAAGCGCACTGCCGAAGATATCTCCGACAAAACGCGAGTAAGTGGCCCAGTTCGTTCCAAACTCGAATTCCATGACGATTCCGGTAGCCACGCCGATGGCAAAAGTAAGGGCAAAAATCCGCGTCCAATATCGCGCCATGTTATGAAATTTCGGATTGCCCGTCTTCAACCAGAGCGCCTCCATCATCACGAGCACTACTCCAAGCCCGATACTCAGCGGCGGGTAGATGTAGTGAAACATAATCGTAAAGGCAAACTGCACGCGCGCGAGAATTTCAGTGGTCATAGAATCAGGTTATCAATAATGGGGGGCATAATATTCTTATTTAGTGATACAGCAATTAAATAATCTTGGTTGAATCCAAGGGGGGGTCGTTTTCTTCGTCAGGAGCTGTGTTGCGCACCGGTTGAGCGTGGTTTAAGACATCACAGAGGGGGACCTGTCTTCGGTATGGGCAGCGAAGTAAAGCACGGGCACGGCCATGCGACTGATCAGGAGCGAGGCGATCTCGCCGGCCATGAGGGAAATGGCAAGGCCCTGAAAAATCGGATCGAACAGGATCACGGCGCCGCCGACCACCACAGCCAAGGCAGTCAGGAGCATTGGCCGGAAACGCACCGCGCCCGCGTCAATCACCGCCTCGTCAAGCGGCATACCTTCGGCGATCCGTTGTTCGATGAAATCCACAAGGATGATCGAATTTCTCACCACAATGCCTGCGCCCGCCATGAAGCCGATCATCGAAGTGGCCGTGAAAAAGGCATCCATCGCGGCATGTGCGGGCAGGATGCCTACGAGCGAAAATGGAATGGCCGCCATGACAATGAGCGGCGTGAGAAACGAGCGGAACCACCCGACCATCAGGGCGTAAATGAGCAGTAGCACGGCGGCGAATGCGAGCCCGAGATCGCGGAAGACTTCGATCGTGATGTGCCACTCGCCATCCCACTTGACTGCGGGCGTGGCATCGGTGAAAGGAATGGTCGCATTATAGATGGCGAGAGGCGCTCCATCTCCACCGAATTTTTTGGTATCAAGGGCCGCAAGTGTAGGCATTTTGAAACCACCCCATGCCCGCCGTGAGATTCGCTTACGGAGTTTCCAAGAGGAGATGGTAATGGTTACTCATCAAAACATACGCATGAATCCGAAAGCCCGCCCTTTTGCAAACCTCTTCCAATGTTCTCAAAAACGTCTTTCGGTCTTGGTCATCAAAAACACTATCTGCGCGGCGATTACCACGCGCCATCACATGATATATCGCCCCAGCATACTGACCCCTCCGACGCACTTGGAGGAGTTGTGCCGCCAAATGGAACGAGAGCGGAACGAGGCAGCAAGGCTCGTTCGCAGGTTGCTCCGCTCGCACGGCGAAAAAACAAGCCGCCGATCAGTCTCCGCCCGCTCGGATGCCGGTTTGTGGCTGGCCCGTTATGATTCGGAGAACGCCCGCGATGACTTATCCCTACTTGCTTCTGGCGTGACTCCTGCCCGCGAAGCGGAAGCAGGAGGCATGACATAAGTGCCTAGTGCATAGGGATTAGGTCAATCGGCTTGTTCGGCATATTCTTCTTTGATTCGTTCACTGAGCCATACCTTGATGATCGACTGCCGCGTGACCCCAATGATATTGGCTTGACGATCCAGCTTTTGAATCATCCAAATCGGTAAATCAACATTCACGCGTTTTTGATTCAGGTTGGGACGCCGGAGCGTTGACATATCTAGGTAAGGAAGGATGTCTTCCTTACCTTCATCAAAAATCTTATCCAGTTCTTCTGCTTTCATAATATATTTCTTCCTCCTGGTTTCTGGCCCGCCGCACGGAAATCAATCGAATCTTCGCAGAGCGTTCCGTAAAAAATGCGGTCCATATCTTCCCACGGTGAACTGCGATCAATGCAGACCGCGGTTCCGAGTCGCTCCGGGCATCCACAATCGCAGCATATTGGTCCTTCCATAGATCTTGTGCTTCCTTGAAATCAATTTTGTGTTTGCGGAGATTTGCCTCGCTTTTGACGGGATCAAATTCAAACTCCATAATAGGAGACTATCTATACCGTAACGGGTGTCAAGCCAGGATATATTCCTCTGCCAAACGACCGAACTGACCGACGCGGGCGTCCAGCGGCGTCCGAATTGGAAACTGACGTCGCCCGCCCGCGTTCGGTCTAGTGATTTAGTTCGGCGACTTGCTCATGGTTATGATCTCACGGACTGTGCTTTCGAGCACGCGACAAAAGTGCTATTCCGCCCAGGCACGCCAGGCCTGCCAGCCCATAAACTACGCGCCAGGTAAGTTGCGTGGAAGCGTCGAGGGGTTCGAAGGTGGCCATGAATCCGAAGACGCAAAACGCCAAGAGCGCGAGCAGCGCCAATACGCCGATGATTCGTATGACTTTGTTCATGTCAGTTGAATAGGTCGAGGTCGCCCGGCCTTTCCCGCCGAACGTCGAGGTGTGGCACCGGCTACCGGGAGCGCCACTCCGCAACAGGGTTAAGGGTTGTAGTCAAGAGGGTCATTTCGACTCGGAGCGGGTAGCCGGTTGTCCACCACCGTCTTGTTAGGCAT
>CANKXQ010000073.1 GCA_947487745.1 Spartobacteria bacterium
GATGACTACTGACATATCCTTTGTCTTTCTGTGGCGCGAAGTCCGTTTCGCTGGCGGGCCGCTTTGGTTGAGTGTTCGACCTCACTCGGGGAGATTTTCTCCGTCCTTTAATTATCGGCAGACATTAAATCGGACTTTAGCTTTTTTTGCGATTGGCATTCATCGTGTATGCGCAGTGAACTTTTTCCATGGTTGCTTTTCCGGCGTTGGGGACTATACGGAAGGGGGAACCAAGCGTTTTATGAACTCACCCACCACAATGCCTGTCAGTGAACTTCCTGCGGAGGCTCGCGGGGCTTTTCTTGTCCGCACATACAGCCACCTTGCCTTGGCGATTGCTCTTTTTGTGGGGATCGAGGTTTGGTTTTTCAATACCGGGATTGCGAATACGATTGTGCAGGCCTTCGACAGCGTGTCGTGGCTGATTGTGCTTGGCGGCTTTATGCTTCTGTCTTGGCTGGCGACTTTTCTGGCGAATCCCTCGATCTCACGGCCGCTGCAATATCTCGGGCTGGTGATGTATGTTTTCCTGCAGGCGGTTATCACCGTCCCGCTTCTTGATATTGCGAACCAGACCGCACCTGGAGTCATTGCCAGCGCTGCGCAGGCCACGCTCGGAGGGTTCTTCTTACTGACGGCTGTTGTAGTGACAACTCGGAAAGATTTTTCGTTCCTGCGAACATTCCTCATCTGGGGTGGCTTGCTGGGGCTTGCGGCGATCGTGTGTGCAGTGCTTTTCCAATTCGATCTTGGCACATGGTTTTCGGTGGGGATGGTCGCCCTTGCCGGGGCATCGATCCTCTACACGACATCCTCGATCATGCGCGACTACCCTGAGAATGCGGATCTCTCGGCCGCCATCCAGTTATTTGCCGCCGTGGCGATGATGTTCTGGTATATGTTGCGTCTCTTCATGGGATCGCGCCGCTAAGTGTGTAGCGCCCTTCCGCTGCGATGCTAAATATCGCGCTCAAGATGCTGTTTCGCGACAGCGCGAAATACGCGATGCTCGTTTGTGGCCTCGCCTTTTGCTCGCTGCTCATGTGTCAGCAGTCATCGGTCTTTTGCGGCCTGATGATGTGGACGACGGCTACGGTGCGAAACATTGGCGCGCCGGTGTGGGTGGTGGATGCCAAAGTCGAGCAGGCGAACGAGGTCATCCCGATGCGGCAGATCGAGGTTGATCGCGTGCGGAGTGTCCAGGGCGTGGCATGGGCTGTTCCTCTCTACATCGGCATCGAGCAGGCTCGCCTCGGCGACGGATCTTTTCAAAATGTGCAAGTCGTCGGCCTGGATACAGGCACGCTGACTGGACGGCCGATGAATATGACGGCAGGACGCATCGAGGATTTGAGGTTGCCCGACTCGGTAGTGGTCGATCAGGTAGCGGTGGAAAAATTCCGCCGCAAGGGCATCAAGATCGAGCTTGGGACGACATTTGAGATCAATGACAAAGCTGCTCGCGTCGTCGGAATTTGCCGAGTGAGCCGGAGTTTCCTTGGACAGCCATACATCTACACGACTTATGACAGGGCTCTGCAATACGCGAAACCCTCGCGCAAACAACTCAGCTACGTGTTGGCTGCACCGATGCCTGGAATCTCCGCCAAGGAACTGGCGGCGCGCATCGACAAGCTCGATGGCGTGCGGGCGATCGAGCGCGACGACCTCTTCTGGATGACAATCCGCTGGTATATAAAAAACACTGGTATCCCCATTTCCTTTGGCACGGTGGTAATCCTCGGCCTGATCGTCGGCGTGGCGATTGCCGGGCAGACATTCTACCTTTTCGTCCACGACAACCTTCGTTTTCTGGCCGCATTCAAAGCGATGGGTGCCCGCAATTCGACCCTCGCCGCGATGGTTCTGGCGCAGGCTTTTTCCGTGGGATTCATAGGCTATGGAATCGGCGTGGGATTGGCCGCGTGGTTCGGAAACACCGTTCTCGCGAAAGAGGCACCGCCCTTTTTCATGCCTTGGCAAGTGCCGGCATTCGTCGCCTGCGTGATCCTTTTCATTTGCTCCTTCTCCGCCCTCATCGGCCTCGCAAAAGTGATGCGCCTCGAACCTGCGGTCGTCTTCCGATGAACAACAAAATCGCAGTCCGCGTCGAGAATGTGGTGAAAAGCTTCAGCGGCGGCGACTCGCGCGTTTTTGCACTCAAAGGCGCCAGCTTGGAGGCGAGATTCGGGGAGATTCTCATGATCGTCGGTCCCTCGGGTTGCGGAAAAACAACGCTCCTGAGTGTGATCTGCGGCACACTGAAGTTCGAGGAAGGCAAAATCACCGTCTTCGACAAGGACCTCGGAAAAATGCGTAACGGAGAGATCACACGCTTCCGCCGCGAGAACATCGGCTTCATTTTCCAGCAATTCAATCTCATCCCCACACTCACCGCAGTGGAGAATGTTTCGATTCCACTCATCCTTCAAGGCAGGCCAACTGCCGAGGCGGAGAAAAAAGCCCGCGCCGTCCTCGAGGAGGTCGGGCTGGGGGAGAAATTCAAATCCTACCCGAACCAACTCTCCGGCGGGCAGCAGCAGCGCGTGGCCATTTCGCGTGCGCTTGTGCATGAGCCGCGCTTGATCATCTGCGACGAGCCTACGGCCGCGCTGGATTCCGCGAGCGGACACAAAACGCTCGAACTCCTCAAAGCCAGCGCACTGAAACCCGACCGCTGCGTCATCATTGTCACACACGACAGCCGCATTTATCCATTTGCCGACCGCATCGTTCAGATGGACGATGGACATGTGATCGGCCACTTCGACGACCATACCCAACTCCAGCATGCCTAAGCGCCTTTCCTTCTATATCGCACTCGCCGGGATCATTGCCGTGACGCTCCTCGTTTTGCGCCTGCGCGAAAGCGGCCCAACGCCTCAACCGCTCGTTCCTCCCCCACAATCGCCTTACGCCGACTCCATCGGGGGCCGGGGCCTCGTAGAAAGCGTGAATGAAAATGTCCGCATCGCACCGGCCACCTCCGGCCTGATTCGCGAAGTCGCGGTAAAAGTGGGTGACAAGGTTTCCAAGGACGATGTGCTTTTCGCAATGGACGACCGCGACGCCCTCTCGCAGGTGAAAGTGCAAGAAGCCCAAGTCGCCGTGCTCGAAGCCCAAGTCGCGACTTCCCAAACCATCGTCGCCGACCGCAAAGACCAGCTCGACCGCTCCACCCGCCTGCGGGAAAAAAATGTCTCCAGCGAAGACGAAGCCAAACGCAACCTCTTCGCCTGGCAGGCAGCCGACCGCCAACTTCAGAGCACGCTGGCCGACCTGAACCTCGCCCGCGCCCGCCTCGCCGACGCCCGCGTGCGACTTGATCTACTCACGATCCGCTCCCCGCGCGACGGCACTGTCCTCCAAGTCAATATCCGGCCCGGTGAATACACGATGGTGAATGCCGCCGAACCAGCCATCCTCCTCGGCGACATTTCGCAGCTCCAGCTCCGCGTTGATGTGGATGAATCCGATGCGCCGTCCATCCGCGAAGGCTGCACTGGCGTTGCCTTCCTCAAAGGCTCGCGGGAAAAATCCGTGCCGCTCGAATTCGTTCGCATCGAACCCTACATCCTCCCAAAAAAATCCCTCTCCGGCGAAAGCACCGAGCGCGTGGATACACGCGTGCTACAAATTATTTTCCGGTTCAAAAACCCCGCTTTCCCCGTCTATGTGGGGCAGCAGATGGATGTTTTCCTTCAAGAGTAGGTCTTCTCCTTATTGAGCTGACCGACGCAATGCGATTGTAACAACTTCGTAGCTTTCGTCTTGTTTACTCCCATTCAAGGCGGCATAGGAAAAAGCTCTCACACCAAACATGAAAAGCCATCTCTCCATGGGGCGAAGCATCGTCTCCTATGTGTTACCTGTTGCCGTTTTGTTGACAGGAGTCCATCCCGTCACAGTCCAAGCTCAAACATCCAACCCCGCCACCCCGCGACCGATCCCGAGAGGGCCTATTGAAGTCAACTCCGGTCAGGTTCTAACAGGAACCACAGGCGCGGTCTCGGGGCGCCGCGCCACACCGACAGATACTAAAGGCGAAAGCGCGACCGAGAAATGGTGGCAAGGAAAAGGCCTGCTTGCCGGAAGCGGCAATCCGCTCTTCGACGCCCGCGCCTCACTCGCAGATAGGGGATTGAGCTTCACCGGAAGCTACCAGGGCGCGTTCTTCGGCGTGGTGGACAGCCAGAACGGCTCACGCGGGTTCTGGGACGAGCAAATCAATTTCGGTTCGGAGCTGAACTTTGGAAAACTCCTCAATTCCGACGATCTCAAGGGTCTCGTTGGATTTGCGAATTTTCGCTACCGCGATGCCTTTCCCGAATCGAACGCCAACCAATTCGTGGAGGCGAATTCGATGTTCAGCCCGACAAACTGGCAATCGGGCACACAATTTCGCGTGATGAGTTTCGGTCTCGAAGCGGGGACAAGCGAACTGCTCGCGATCAAGGACATGGTGGTGCTGCGCGCCGGTTGGCTGCAACCCCAGAAGGAATTTTTGGATCAACCCCTGTCGAAATTGTTTCTTAACAATGCCGTGAACAGCGCCAAGGGCGTGGGTGGTAACATTCCCTTCGGCTCCAGTTTCTCAACATGGGGCGGCACGCTCAATGTGAAGCTGCACGACACCGTGTATGTGAAGAATGGTTTGTTCATGTCTTACCCGCAGTCCACCTCCTCCACCAACCACGGACTGGCCTATCAGGGCTTTGGTCCCAACACCGACCTCAACGGCCTTTTCTACATGGGCGAGGCGGGATACACACCTAAGATTGGCAAATCGAAGCTCGAGGGCCGCTACGCCTTCGGCGGTTACTTTTATGGAACGCCCGAGGGACAAACCAAAAGCTGGAATGGCACCGAGGCACCCGGACGCTATGGATTTTACTTCCAAGCGGATCAGATGCTCTACCGCGAGCCTTCAAGCGAAGCCGCTCCTGCAAAATCGCAGACCGCCTCGGACGGAAAGAGCTTCAAAGAAGTCGCGCCAGTCGAGAAAGCCTCCCTCTCCAAGCAAGGACTCCATACATTCAACCTGATTTCGATGGCTCCGGGCTATGCGAAGGCCAATCAATTTCCGTTCTACTTCCAGAGCGGATTGGTTTACACGGGCCTGATCCCAGCGCGCGACAAGGATCTCACGATGGTTTCTATCGCCTATGGTGCCTACCAGGGTGATGTTTACTCACCCTCTAAAAGCTACACCGCAGTGCTTGAGGGTGGCTACCGTTTCCAGATCAACGGCTGGTCCTATGTGCAGCCCTTCGTTCAATACTTTGCTCGGCCAAATGGAACGCAGGAAGTCGCCAATGCAACAGTGCTTGGATTCCTAACCGGCTTGGTTTTCTAAACAACGCGATTTCATCAAACCGCGCTACGGGGCATCGCTCTTCCGGAGCGCGGTTTTTTTGTGGAATTGACCGCTCGTTGCTTCCCGATTAGGAGCCCTTTGACCATGAAACGAAAAAACCTCGGCTGCCTTGCACTCCTGCTTCTTTCCATCCAAGCCGCTTTTCCTCTGGAAATCCAAGGCGTCCAAGTGCCGCCGCAAGTGAGCGTGAATGGACAGACCCTCGCACTGAATGGCGCGGGCCTTCGCACCGTGACGATCGCCTTCATTCCGATCAAAGCCTATGTCGCCGCATTCTACACGCCCTCCCCCCTAAAGTCCGAGGAGGCCGTGCTCGCGTCCCCCGGGTCGATGCAATTCACATTCACTTTTTTAAAATCCGTGAGCCAAGGCCAAGTCACGGATGCATGGCAAAGCCAGATCAAGGCCAGCATGACCTACAGTTATCCCGGAGTTGAAAAAGACTGCGCCGCCTTTGTGGGAATGTTCGGCGCACTCGCCCAAGGCGGGGTGGAAATGGTTCAACTCATCGGCTCCGAAACACGCATCTACGACAGCGGTCAGCTCAAAGGCACAATCCCAGGCCGTGATTTTCAAAAGGCATTTTTGAGCATGTGGTTCGGCTCAAACCCTGTTCAGCAGGACTTGCAAGCAGCGCTTTTGGGAAATTAATTCCGCTAAAATCGGGGGGGCAAAAAATGAGCGGGATGTGCAAAAATAGTCTGCAGAACAGACTTATCCAGCTGCCCAGGATTTATTATCATGCGCTGGCTTTTTGACCTACTCATTGACTTGCTCATTCCATGGGGCACACATCGCGATGACCGCTCTATTGTTGGGAAATCTCCAATCGACCGCCAGGCCGCTTGGATTGCGCGGGGGCTGTTCATCTTACTAATTGCTACTGTAGTGGCTTATGCACTATGGAATCAATAATCAGAATAAGCCAATGAACTCCGCTGCCGACGAGAGCCTCGGCGACTCTGCGATTTCGGCTTCCAGAAGGAGATTTTGAACGCGCAAGGCGTCATAAGTGTCCAAACCTTCAACGGCGAATGCCGCCGATGAGAAAATGTCATTCGCGGAATGCTCGCCGCTGAACATTTATTTTTATGGCAAACGCAATGGTTATTGGAATTGGCGGTGTGGGTTCGGTCATCGGCCAAAAACTTCACGAATACGATTGTTTCGACCGGATCATCCTTGCGGATATGGATCCCGTTTTTGCGAACCAACTCGCGGCAAAAACTCCGAAGAGCCGGTTTCTGGTGGTGCAGGCGAACGCCATGCACACGGACGCGCTGGCGGCACTCATGCGAGAGCACAATGTCACCGTGACCTGCAACGCCTGCGTGTGCCAAACGAACTACTCCGTGCTCGAAGCCTGCCTCCGCGCGGGATCCCACTACATCGACATGGCGGCAGATATTTACTCGGCCCCCGGCGTGAAGAAACCGGGAAAGAATTCCTTTGAGGCTGAAATCGAAAAATTCAACCAACCATTCCTCGACCGCGGCTTGGCCGGC
>CANKXQ010000074.1 GCA_947487745.1 Spartobacteria bacterium
GCGGCCGAGCGGCGAGCGGTCTCCTTCGTAGGCGCTGGCTTTCATTAGCTCATGATTCGAATCCACAACGAAGGGTTGGATCATTACGATGAGCTCATTTTTTCTGACTTTGGACTGTGTGCGTCCGCCGAGGAGGGATCCAACCACTGGGATATCTGAGATATAGGGCATGCCCTCGACGCCGCGTTCCTTGTCTTCGGAAATCAAACCACCCAGAACAATCGTTGCGCCATTCGGCACGCGAACGCTGGTGGTGATTTCCTGTGTGGCAATAATAGGAACCTTGTTGCCCGAGATGGTGTCTGTGCCAATGACATTGTCGTTGGTTTGGGCGATGATCAGGTTCACCTCTCGGTCAGAGTTGATGAGCGGGATGACTTCAAGTTTCAGAACGACATCCTGGTATTGGATGTTTGAAGTGATAGCGCTTCCGTTTCCGCCAATGCCGCCTCCGGTGGCGGTGGTGAGGGATTGCGTTGGGACGGGCACTTTTTGCCCCGAGAGGATCGTGGCCTTGCGGTTGTTGGTTGTGTAAATGACGGGTCGTGACAGGGTGCGGAAGCGTTCTGTGCTTTCCAAGAAACGGGCAAAGACATCCACCGAATCCGCGATGCTTCCGTAAATGGTCAGTCCCGCGAGGGAGGATAGTGCCGGCGTCAGTGAGGAAGGATTAACTATGGATGCCGCATTTGGGAATGTGCCTCCGGGCAGGATACTTGGGCTGAGCGATGTGGCAGCTGCTCCACTGGCGTCGCTGTTGCCGAGGAGATTGTTGAGAGGTTGGAATCCTTTGTTCCTGATCAGGTAGCTGACTCCATAGTCCACCCCTTTGCTGAGGCGCAGTTGGCCGATGACGACTGCTAGGTAAACCTGTTTGGGACGCTGGTCGAGGATGTCCAGAATCTGCTTGGCGCGGGCTTTGCTTTCAGGTGGTCCGAATATGATGATGCTGTTTGAGTTATTGTCCGCAATCAGTCGGATTTCTCCGATGGTGGCGGATTGCGGGGCGCCTTGCTGGGTTTCATCGCTGAGTCTGTCTGGACGGTTCAGACCATCACCGCTTGAGCTACCGATTCCACCATTGGAGTTATTGTTGGCATTTGAGTTTATTGGATTGTTGTTTGATCCGCTTTGGCCTGTTTGTCCGGTGCCGCCTTGCTTCTCGGAATCCGGGTCGCTGAGCATGTCCGTAAGCACCGGGAAGACATCGTTGACTGGAACATAATTGAGGATTCGGGTGAAGGGTTGCTCGAAATTTCCGGCAGAATCGAGTTGTGAGATCACATCGCGAACATAGCGGTAATTCTCCACGCGGGTTACGACGAGGATGCGATTTGTGCGTTTATCAGCGAGGAATTTTGCCTTTCCAGAAATCAGGCGGTTTTCGTAGCGCGCGCCAGAGGCTCCTCCTGCTGCTTGTGGAGCTTCGGGATTTTGCGGATTCGCGGGAGTCTGTGGTTGTGTGCTGGAGGCTTTCGACTTTGCGGGATCATCTTTTCCGAACATTTCGTCCAGGATTTCAACAACGCGTTCGGCATTGGCGCGCTGGAGTTGGACGAACTCGGTGACGACACGGGCCGGTTCGACATCAATCAAATCGAGAATTCCAAGAGCCTTTCGGATGACAGGGGTTTTGTCCGTAAGGATGATCGCGTTGGTGTTTGGAACGGGAACTACGGAACCGTAGGCGTTGATCTGCACGACGCCCTGGACAACAGCGATGGCTTCTTCCGGGGAAATGAAGGAGAGCGGCTTATAAAAGCTCAGCACCTTGTCGCCATCGGCGGGTAGGGATTGAATCTCGCTCAGTAGGGGGAGACCCTCCGTGCGCGGAGCGCGACTTGGGCCGAGGATTTTGATCGTTTGGTCATCCACCGGAACGATGCTGTAGTTGTTCATCAAGAGGGAACTCTCAATAATCGCGATGGCGTCCTCTCTGCTGACGGGCTTGGCGACCATGATCGAGAGTTCCTGACCGGCGAGGTTCGAGTCGCGAATGATGCGCTTGCCGGTGAGTGTTTCGTAAAAGGAAATGACATCCAGCACAGAGTTGCGCGGGAAAGTAATGCTAACGGATTCCGCAGAGCGGGGTGGTGCTGGTGGAGCCAGGGTGGGGGTGACCGGTGTCCCCGGAGGTAGAACTTGCGGTGTCTGGGCTCCAAGAGGAATCGCGGAGAGGAGGAGCGCGGGAATGACAGGAAGGAAGTGGCTTTTCATTGATTAGGGACGGGCTGGGCTGATGGCGGTTGGCCGGAAATCACACGGCGGCGGATGACGCGTCGTGGCGGTTCGTTTCCATTCGTTGTGGCGGGTTGAACGGCTGCGGCACCCGGTTGCTGCTGTGGGACTCCGGGCTGTTGGGGCATCTGGGGATTCATTGGCGCTTGAGGTGCTGGTTGGGCTTCGGATGGCAGTTCCGCGTATCGAATGGTCGTTTCCTGGCCTTCAATACGGATGCGGGCACTCATGTTTTTTGGATTTGAATCCGGCTTGTAGTCCAGGAGTTGGTTGTTCGCAGCATCCGGCTTGGCACCAAGCATGTGGCGAACCTGAGTGTTTTTATCCAAAACGAAAACCACGGCCTCGTCGTTGATAGTGGCCGCCCCTGTCAGAAAAAAACGGTCGGCCATCGGTGCGCTTTCCTCTGCTGTGGGTAGCGAAAACGGCGAGCGATTCAGCAAAACTTGAAACTTTTCCATCGAACGCTGTTCCATCCAAGGAGCGTCATCTGCCGCATGCATTAGTGCAGTCGCCGTCGAAAAAAATAAAATGGCGAGCGGAATTCTCATTCGGAGGTGGTTGGCGCAGGGTTGGAATCCGTAGAGCGGAAATACTGGCGGATTTCCATTTCCACAACCACATTGGGCGGCTCGTTGTCACTGCGGATCATCATTTTTTCCACGGAGCGCCAGGAGGTGGGATTTTGGATATCGAATAAAAAGGTCGCCACTCCTGAGAAGGCGCCTGTGATTTTTGTCTGAAGGACCGCCGCGCGGGCTCCATCGGCCTCCTCCCCGGGGAGAAGGGTTTCCTCTGCGATCTTGAGGCCGGATTTTTCAGCCATGTTTCGAACGGTGTTGAGAAGTCCGGTATTAACGGCATCCGGTTTCTCGATAGGCGAGGGGTGCTGTTGCATCCAGTCGTGAGCAGGTTCAAGTGCCTCAGCTGCTGTGATCCAAGAGCGGGATGTCGAGAGTTCTGAACGCGTCTCCGAGATGGCGGCTAAAACACCCGCTCGGTGGTTCAGCCAAGCCCGAACGGCAAAAAGATTCACCGCCAAAAAGACGGCTGCACCAAAAATCAGGAGCAAGCGTGTTTCACTCTTCGCCAGTTTTCGCATCGGGTCGTGCTCCTTCCATTTCGAACCTCACTTTGTTGCGGCCCGCCAACTGCGGTTGTCCAGAGGTCCAGTCGTAATCTTGTAAGAGTTGGGCTTTTTTCACCCGCTCAAAAAATTCATAAGCCTGCGAGACATCAGTGGCCTCTCCGGCGATCGAGAGTCGGCCCTTGTCGTAGTTGTATTGGGTTAATCGAACCTGCTCGCCTGGGATTTCGCTGGCCACAGCGGCCAATTGGTCGATCGCGAAGGTCTGCGGATCGATGGCAGATCGAAATTGTTTCCACTCGGTCACAAGGTGCTGGGCTTTCGTTGACGCCGGTTCAATGGACTTAAACTCGGTATGAAGCCTGTGCAATTGGAAGCGTTGCCAACCGAGGTCGATGGCAACAAAAAACAAGACCACTGCGTAGATGGCCAGACCCGCTGTGGTAAAAGAAGCCAGACGCTTCAAGCGGGAGCGGGACTGCAATGCCTCGCGAGCCGTAGGAGGCGCCACAGCACTCAAGGTTGTTGGCAGAACGGGGGCCGGAGGCTGTTTTTCAATTTCAAAATCCAAACGCAGCGCATGTCCGACTGACATGGCATCCGATTCCAAAAAATCTCCGATCAAGCGCAGCTTCGCTGGCATGCGGGTGATGACGCTCTCCGACCTCAGCCTCATGGCCGTGCGTGCGATGGCGCCGCAAAAAGCCGGGCCGGGATTTGCATCTCCCGTCGCCGCAAAAAAGACGCATTTTTCTTCGCGGTAAATGGCGAAGCACAGACCCCCCTGTTCTTGCCAAACCAGAACATCGGCTCCAGCGGGATCAAACAGCCTCGCAGGAATCTCAAAATTCTTAGCCTTTTTGAGGTATCCGTGGGGTGTTTCATCATCCGTCGCCGCAAGGGCCAAAACCAGTGTGCGGCCCTCTTTTTCCAAGACGGGAACTGTATAAACCTGGGCGTCCTTTCGAAGGAGATGTCGGCTTGTCAGTTCCAGTTCGGCCAACTCCGCAGGATCGCCTTGCGAAGCTATCCACAATGGGATGGACAGAACACTTCGCGAAGGCAGAGCCAGCACCAGATTCGCAAAAGTATCCAGCGACTTTTCTGAAAACGCATCATCCATCAAGGGCGTTTCCTTGAGAGGGAATTTCCAAAGCTCCCAGCCTTCCGCGCCGGGCCTCAGCACCGCATCGGGAGTGTGTGATTTCATCCCTCCTCCCAGCTCATCATTTGCCCAGCGCCTCCAGTCGGTGCGATGACGACGATTTTATGCGAGACACCCCCGCACCAGCCTGTGCTCTCGATGCGGCGCAAATCGCCTGAGGTGTCAAAAAACTCCAACAAGGCTGCGCGCTGCTTGCCTCCAGCTCCCAGGAAATCTGCCACAGCCTCGATGGATTCAAGCTTCTGGTCATCGGCTGTGTTCTCAACGCCATCGCGGCCCACGCGCATTTCGATGAGCGATTGGCATTGAATGGGCGTAAGCTCGACGAGCGCTGTAAGGATCGGTTCCGTGACATGTTGGATACTGATCTTCCCACTATACCAAATAGTGAAGTCCTCCTGCCAGCCCTGCTTTGCGGCTAAAAGAGGAGCCAGATTTATAACGGATTCCATCTCACGAATATGTTTAAGCGGCCGATTCGCAGGGTATCCGGGTCTTCCCGCCCGTTCGTAATCGCCGCGTTCCGCTCCCTTGAGCGAAACCAGATCATCCCCATCGATCCAGTCCTGAAGGCTATCGATGGCTGACTCGGCTTCAGCGAGGCTCGCGCCCCAATTTGCAAAGAGGCGATTGAAGATCGCACGGTTGCCGGATTGAATCCAAAAGTTGGGATTCAGGCGCGCCGACTCGTTGGTGATTTTTACTTCGTATCCCTCGGTGTTTTTGTCGCCCTTGCGGAGGAGGGGACTTCCATTTTCGACGGCCGGGTTCAATCCCAGCGCGATGCCGCTCAGAGCCATCTGGCGCGCCACGAATTTTCTTTCCGCGAGCGATTCGCTCTCGATCCAACCGCGCACCAACCCCCCGGTCAAAACCACTAGCCCGGCCAGAAATGCGATGCACCAAAGAACCATTGGCAAAGCAATCGCGCGGATATGGAAGTGGCGGATCATGGTTGAGTCGGATTGTTTTCTTTTTTTGCAGCATCTCCCGGCGGGGCTTGTGGTGGAGCGAGCGGGGGAATCCAAAATTGCACATCAATTGGCGCCCCGCCCATCGGATCATAAAAAAATTGAAGACGAACCAACTGGGGTCTTCCCCCACCTTGTGCCCATTCCTCGACCCACTCGTTTCCATTGAAAAAAAACCACTTCACGCGGCTCACCCTTGGCAGAAGGGTAATCCAGTCGCCCTTTGCGACGAGGCGCTCCATGGCAGATGTGTCAAGTTCCACAGGAACGCGCAGGATGGAAAATGTCCTCGAACCATCCGCTCTTGGTCTTGCTGCAAGGATCAGCGACCCGCCCCCCAAGCTTGGAACCCCGAATGTTCCCGAAGTTTCCGCGAAGACCAATTCCGGCACGGGTGAGCCTGATGAGGATTGGCTCATTCGGAGAGAAATCTTGGCATCCGCCGGCAGGTTGAGGAATGCGTTGCGGGTCGTTCTCAAAAAAGCCTCCAACCTGCGGGCGGAGGATTGCTCCGTCATGACTGATTTGGATGTTTCAAGTGCGGCCATGGAAATGGAATACACAGCTCCACTCAAAAGCCCTAAAATCATCAGAGCCATGATCACTTCAAAGAGCGTGAATCCCGCGCGTCTTGTTATGGGGGCACTCTTCATGGGCGGTAAACCAGAATCTCGGCCATTTCCTTTATTCCGCCACGACCAGGCTCCGCCGTGACCTTCAGCCTCCACATACCCGGTAGAATCGCATTGTTTGTGTCCCGGATTTCCGCTTGTTCGAAGGTTTCCACAACATGGATGCCGTTGTTCGTGCGTCCATCGATTTCGCGGCGACCATCGAGTGGCGGGTTGGCCATGGCTGAAGCAAGACGCGATTCAATCATCGTCCGGGCCAACATTCGGGAGCGGGCGTTCAGTGCGGCATCCACCGCCGATTGAAGCGCCAGAGCCAATCCCGTCACCGCCACCGCAAAGACCCCGAGCGCTATCAAGACCTCGAAGAGAGTGAAGGCTTTAGTTTTCATCCGATAGAATCAAGGCGGTGAGGGGATCGAATTTCAAAACAATCGACTCCTCCTTGCCGACGAGGCGCAACTCGAGAGGATCGCAGATGCCTGCTCCGTTGAATCCCCAGAATTCCACTTTCTGCGGTTTGCGAAAACGATTTTCCGTGAAACGCCTCAACTCCAGTTTCCAACCCTTCGGCAATTTGGCGGATGGCAAGTCCCTCTCGGATTGGAGCCCTGAATCCAATAGTCGAATTTGGCGGGCCTCTCCGGTTTCAACGGCTTTGGAATGCGTTGCCTGAACGGATTTTTCTATTTCTTGGACAATTGCCTCCGAAGGGGATGGGCTCCAAGAACTGGTAATAAGTGGAACTGTTACTCCC
>CANKXQ010000075.1 GCA_947487745.1 Spartobacteria bacterium
CGGAGCAGTTCCCGCAGCAGTCGGCGAACTGCTCACCCGCCGCGCCGAGGCCCGCGCCGCGAAGGAGTGGAAGCTCAGCGACACACTCCGCGATGAGATCCTCGCAGCAGGTTGGATCGTGAAGGACACCAAGGAAGGCCAAAAACTGACACCTGCGCCGCGCTCTGCCGCCTGAACCCAACCACCAAACCAATCACACCATGTTTTCCATCGACGAATTTTTTGATCTCAGCCACTGCGAACACCAGGCCCTTTTTGAGAACACCGAGCATATCTGGGATGTTCTGCCGAAGATCGCGACTTATCTTCAGTTCCGCATGAAACCGGGTCTCCATGGCCGCCTCATCGGCAAGCCGTTCGTGAGCGGCGCGGTATTTGTCGGCAAAGGGACAGTGATCGAACAAGGAGCCATGATCAAAGGTCCTGCTTGGATCGGCGAGAACTGTGAGATTCGGAATGGGTGTTACATCCGCGAAAATGTGATCCTCGGCGACGGGGTTGTGGCCGGAAATTCCTCGGAATTTAAAAATTGCCTCGTCTTCGACAAGGCCCAGATTCCGCACTTCAACTATGTCGGCGACTCGATCCTCGGCTACGAGGCCCACCTCGGCGCAGGCGTCATTCTCTCAAATGTGCGCCTCGACAAGGCGCCTGTGACCATCCACACAGCCGAGGGCCCCGTCTCTACCGGCCTTCGCAAATTCGGCGCCCTCATCGGCGACCATGCCGAGATTGGTTGCAACAGCGTTCTCAGCCCCGGGTCCCTCGTCGGGAGGAACAGCGTGATCTACCCCGGCAGCCAATGGCGGGGACATCTACCTGCAGGTCACATCGCCAAGCTGCGGCAGGAGTTTTCTGTCGTTCCGAGAAAAAATTGAGGCACGAAAAATGCCAGCGCTCGCACGCTGGCATTTTGCAGAATCTGTTACGGCAGTTTTCTCAGACCGAGAGAGTCATCGAATAGTCGAAAAGCTCACTGTCCTTGAAGAAACGCTTCAGTTCGACAGCTGCGCTTTCGGCACTGTCCGAGGCATGGGCGATGTTTTTCATCATGGTCGTTCCAAAGTCGCCACGGATCGTGCCCTTGGCGGCCTTTGTGGAGTCGGTCGGGCCGAGAAGCTCGCGCACACGGTCCACGGCGTTGTCGGCAGCAAGAGCAACAGCGATGAGAGGCGTGGCACCCATGAAGGCTTCCACTTCGGGGAAGAATGGCTTCGTGGCGATGTGAGCATAGTGCTCGCGCAGGAGGCTCGCATCGGCACGGAACATTTTGCATCCGCGAATCTGGAAGCCGGCGTCCTCAAAGCGCTTCAAGACCTCGCCGGCCTTGTGCCCAGTGATGCAGTCGGGTTTCAGAAGAATCAGGGTTGTTTGCATAAGGCGTGAAAATCTAACCGCCCATCCGCCGACGAAAAGCAGATTCTCTCGTAGCGACTCAGCCTCAAACGAAAGATTCGCCATCACGCCACCGGTTAACTACATTTCAAACCGTATGAAATATCGTCAATTCTGCGGCTCAGACCTCAAGGTCAGCGAGGTGGGTTTTGGTCTCTGGACGCTCTCGACCGGATGGTGGGGCGACTACACGGACGAGCAAGCCGTGCGCCTCATGCACTCGGCACGCGACAAAGGCGTCACGCTCTTCGATGCCGCCGATACCTACGGCAACGGCCGCAGCGAAGACCTCATCGCAAAAGCTTTCGCGGGCCGACTCGATGACATCGTGATCGCCACCAAGATTGGCTACGATTTTGTAAACCATGGCGATGGACGCCGCGGACAGCGCGAGATTCCCCAGGACTTCTCGCCCGCTAACCTGCGGACTGCCACGGAGGCTGCGCTCAAGCGCCTCGGTGCCGATTGCATCGATATCATGCAACTCCACAACATCCGCATGGAGCAGGTCGATGACGATGCAATCTGGACGACGATGGAAGACCTCCGCGCCGAAGGAAAAATCGGTTTTTATGGCGTAGCACTAGGGCCTGCTATCGGCTGGATGGCTGAAGGCGTGCTGGCCATTCGCCGTCGTAAGCCGACCGTCGTTCAGCATATTTACAATCTCCTCGAGCAAGAGCCCGGGCGCACAATCCAAAATGCCGCTGAGGCCGCAGGGACCAATACGATGTTCCTCATCCGAGTCCCCCACTCTTCTGGAATGCTTGAGGGCAAATACACAGAGAACACGGTTTTCGCCGAGAACGACCACCGCCGCCACCGTCCCCGCACTTGGCTCATCAATGGCGTGCGGAAGGTCGAGCAGCTCCGCTTCCTCGAGCACGACGGACGCACGCTTGGCCAAGCCGCCATCCAATGGCTCCTCCGCGACAAGCGCACAGCCAGCGTGCTGCCTAATATCTACGACGAGGAGCAGATCGCCGAATTTTCCGCAGCCCCTGACCAAGTCCCGCTGAGCGACGAAGAGGTCAGTCGCATCCAAAAACTCGTTGATGCCAACTTCGGCCTCGAACCCGACGAGGCGAAATTCAAAGGCACCATGGTGCTGCCTGAGGAAGCGACAGCATGAAAAAACGCTCACGGGTCAGGCGATTGGCAAGATTCGTCCTGAGGGGCGGACGCCGCCGCGTTGGTCCCGCTGGCCCTTTGCAAAATCCCCCGCGCTATGTGCTGTTCGATTTCGACGGCACACTGGCGGACACTTTTTCTGCTGGAATCGAGATTCTAAACATTCTGGCCGCCGAGTTTCGCTTCCGTCCACTCCCACCCGAGGAAGTCTCTCTCGCCCGCGACCTCTCCACGCGGGGGCTCATGAAACATCTGGGCATTCCCCGCATGAAGTTGCCGCACATTTCCAAGCGCGGCACCGAGGAGATCGGCAAACGCATCGACTCCATCGTTCCACTGCCGAATATGCCTGAACTTGTCCGAAAACTCCACGCCATGGGATTTCGGCTGGGCATCCTCACATCGAACTCCGAAGCGAATGTAAGGGCCTTTTTAAAAAACCACGATCTCGAGGTTTTCGATTTCGTAAAAAGTTCCTCCAAGCTCCTAGGCAAATCCAGCGTGCTTCGCCGCCTCATGCGGGAATTTCAACTCGAGCCGCATGAGATTTTTTTCGTCGGCGACGAACTTCGTGACATCGAAGCCGCCCAGGAAACCGGCGTGCACATCGCCGCTGTAACGTGGGGCTACAACAGCACCCGGGCACTTACCGAAGCCGCGCCTGATTACCTTTTCACAAGACCATCCGAGCTCTCCACCCTGCTTGAAACCATGCCGCCCAAGGCCGAGGGTTGAGACAAATGATGGTTTACATGGGAGGCCTCACGGCAGCATTCACGCTCGGTTTCTTCTATTTTGTCGGAGCCGTTCCAGGTGGCGTTGCAGCAGGTCTTCCTATATGGCTCGCCGCTTTCACTGCATGGCTCGGCTATACAGCGGGAGCCGCCGTGATGCTCCTCCTCGGGACACCAGCCAGAAGCTGGGTCGCAAGAAAACTCCATATTCCCCTCGAGCGAAATCCCGAAAAGTGGATTTGGAAAGCATGGTCCCGCTTCGGCCTCATCGGCCTTGGACTGCTCGCACCGCTGACCATCGGTCCCCAGACCGGATGCATTCTCGCCCTCGCCGTGGGTGAGCGTCCGCTGAAAACATTTCTCAGTCTCTCTCTGGGAGTCATCCCCTACTGCATCGGCTTTGCACTCGCCATCGCATGGGGGACCTCACTGGTGAAGTGAGAATCCAACTTTTTCAGATTTTCCCCTTGTCAAAAGAACTCACCCACGGTTAAAACTACGAGCCTTTTCGATCCTGAGTAGCTCAGTGGTAGAGCGGTCGGCTGTTAACCGATTGGTCGTAGGTTCGAGTCCTACCTCAGGAGCCACTTTTTTGAGTGGCTCTTTCCCCAGGGAACCCCATGAGACTTGGCTCTGCGGGCCTTTGTGTTTTTTCGGAAAAAGAACAGAGCTGACCATTTTGAGGGCACGACTTTGTCATATTTTGTCACCTGAGATTGATTTCTCACTTAGACTGCTTTGAGACTTGCCTCAGCGACTGCCCCAGCAAAAAAATTCGTGGAGCAAAAGAAGATATCAAAGAAGAAGAGGACGTTTTTAAAATTCCCCAGAAACATCTCTGAACAGAGACGGAAGCTGCGGGACAATATCTGACTCTATTTCACACTTTGGCGTTTTCTAACCCCTAGAAACCCAGAATCCCTTACTAACACTACACTGGCGGATGGGGGGGGATTCGAACCCCCGATACCTTTCGGTATACACGCTTTCCAGGCGTGCGCAATCGACCACTCTGCCACCCATCCATTGGTGGGAGCTGTTGATAACCGAGAATGGCGGGGTTGACAACCGTGGCGTTTGTTTTTTTCGCGGGCTGAAGATCGGGCGACTGCGCCGGATCAGGCTTTCAGCACGGCCTGTCGCTTCAATGCTTCATTCAGCATGACGAGGTAATCGGCGCGCGCGATTTCGCGGGCGCCGAATTTTTCGAGGTGCGGGGTCACCCACTGCGTGTCGAGCAGGAGGAATCCGCCCTCGCGCATGAGTTCGACCAAACGGCAGATCGCGACCTTCGAGGCTCCGGGAACGCGATGGAACATGGACTCCCCGAAAAATGCTCCGCCGATCTGCACGCCGTAGAGTCCTCCGGCGAGTTGGCCGTCGCGCCAGATTTCGACCGAGTGGGCATGGCCTAGGTCGTGCAGTGCGGTGTAGCTTTGAAAAATCCCGTCGTCGATCCAGGTTTCCTCTCGCCCAGCACAGCCAAGCATGACTTCTTCGAAAGCGGTATCGATGCGCAATTCCCACGCCGGATCTTTGAGCGTCTTGCGCGTGCCGTGCGGGATTCTGAACTCATCGAGAGGAATGATCCCCCTCGGGTTTGGCGAGAAGAGGCGCGTCTCGCCATCCACCGCCATGGGGAAAATGCCCTTGCGGTAGAAATCCAGCAACAACTCTGGAGGAATCATGTTTGCCATGGTGGGGCGGAGGGAATAGCCTGCGCTCCTTATGAAAGGCGTCTTCTTGATTTTGTCATTACAAATTTTACTCCTCCTGAGCGGTTGCGCGATTTCCGAACAATCCGCGGAGGACGTCGGAGAGCAATTCCAAGAGGGAATCCAGGGTCGTGGAAAAATCGTGCCAAACAACGCCCTCTCTGACGACTTCGGCCCCGAATTCAGATAACCACACGCCATGCCGCAACAACCCGCCGGAGATAAAATCCTCATTCTGGATTTCGGTTCCCAATACACACAAGTCATCGCCCGCCGCGTTCGGGAATGTCAGGTCTACTCGGAGATCGTTCCTTACCACACCAAAGCATCCGCCATCGCCAAGCTGAAGCCCTCGGGAATCATCCTCTCGGGCGGTCCAGCGAGCGTTTACGCTCCCAAGGCCCCACAGGTGGACCGTAAAATCTACGATCTCGGCATCCCCGTGCTCGGCATCTGCTACGGTATGCAACTCATCGCCCATGGCCTAGGCGGCAAGGTCGAACGCTCGACCGAGCGCGAATACGGACCCGGCAAGCTCAAAGGCGACGCGAAATGCGCCCTCTTCCACAAACTTCCGGCAACACTGGATGTCTGGAACAGCCACGGCGACAAAATCACCAAACTCCCAACCGGCTTCCGCCCACTTGGAAAAACCGAAAACTCGCCACACGCGGTCATCGGCGACACCAAGCGCAACATCTACGGCCTGCAATTCCACCCCGAAGTCGTCCACACGCCGCGCGGCGGAGAGATTCTGGCAAACTTCGTGCACCGCATCTGCGGCTGCAAATCCAATTGGACGATGGAATCCTTCATCGATCGCACCTGCCGCGAAATCCAAGAGCAAGTCGGCGATGGACGGGTCATCCTCGGCCTCAGCGGCGGCGTGGACTCCTCCGTGGCTGCGGCACTCCTGCACAAAGCCATCGGCGACCGCCTGACCTGCATTTTTGTCGATAACGGTCTCCTGCGCGCCAACGAGCGCGCCGCCGTGGAAAAACTCTTCGCCGGCGAGTTCCGCATCCGCATGAAAACAGTGGATGCCTCGAAGCAATTTCTCACAAAACTCAAAGGCGTCACCGACCCAGAGAAGAAACGAAAAATCATCGGCAACGAATTTATCAAAGTCTTTGAAGCCGCCGCGAAGGATCTCAAGAAGACAGACCCGGGCCACTACCGCTTTCTGGCGCAAGGCACACTCTACCCTGATGTCATCGAGAGCGTTTCCATTTCAGGAAATCCTGCAGCACTAATCAAAAGCCACCACAACGTCGGGGGTCTCCCCGAGCGCATGAAATTCGAGCTCGTTGAGCCCCTGCGCCAACTTTTCAAAGACGAAGTCCGCCGCGTCGGCGCGGAACTCGGCCTCTCCAAGGAAATCGTGCACCGCCAGCCTTTCCCGGGTCCTGGACTCGCCGTCCGCATCATCGGAGCAATCACCGCAGAGCGCCTCCGCATCGTGCGCGAGGCCGATGCCATCGTGATCGAGGAAATGAGAGCCTCCGACTGGTATTACAAAGTTTGGCAATCTTTCGCTGTCCTCCTGCCCGTCCGCTCTGTGGGCGTCATGGGAGATGAGCGGACCTACGACTACACCATCGCCCTCCGCATTGTGAGCAGCCACGACGGCATGACAGCCGACTGGGTGCGCATGCCGCAGGAAATCCTTGCCCGCATCTCAGCCCGCGTCATCAACGAGGTCAAAGGCGTGAACCGCGTCTGCTACGACATCTCCAGCAAACCGCCCGCCACCATCGAGTGGGAATAAAACGAGGCTTGCCGGCAACTCAGGATCGAAGCCAAAAAGACATGCCCGGGTCAGATTCCGACCCGCGCGCAACAGCCCACATTCACGA
>CANKXQ010000076.1 GCA_947487745.1 Spartobacteria bacterium
GACCAAAAAAGAATCTTCAAACGGCAAGCCGTATTGGGAAATGAAGGTCCGCGACGCCGGCGATGTTCTCACGCTTCGGGCATGGTCGGACACCGACGCCTTTGCGGCCTGTCAGGAACTCGCTCGTGGCGAGTGCGTGGAGGTCGAAGGGGAATTTGCCGTGAATGGCAGCTTCGGCCTCGATGCCCGGCGCTGGAGGATGCGCGTGCTGGATCCGCAAGAAACGGCGGAACTTTTCGTCGGCGGCGAGGAGGAGACGGCTGCGTTGGAAAAGGACTTTGCGGATGTGCGGGAGCTTGTGCAAACCATGTGCGATCCGCGTCTGCGTGGTCTGTGCGATTTGTTTCTTCAGGAATTCGGGCCCCGCTTCCAGCGCGCCTCCGCTGCGCGGCATAATCACCACGCCCACCGGGGCGGCCTGCTCCGCCACACGGGGCAGATGATGCGCTCCGCCTCGGCCGTTTGCAGCGCCTATACTGTTCTCAACCGCGATCTGCTGCTCGCCGGTGTTCTTTTTCACGACTGCGGGAAACTCTGGGAAATGTGTCCACCCGAGGCGGGGTTTGAAATTCCACGCGAGCTGCGAGGCGAGCTACTCGGGCATATCAGCATCGGTATCGAAGCGGTGAACGCCCTCTGGCGAAAGCTGCCGCTCGAGACCTGGCGTGGCATGGAGCCGGCCTCGGAAGATGTGCGCCTGCACCTCCTGCACCTCATCGCCTCTCATCACGGGGAACTCCAATACGGATCCCCCGTCGAGCCCAAGACGCCCGAAGCCATCGCCCTCAACATGGTCGACAACCTCGATGCCAAATTGGAAATGCTCGCCATGGCCTACAACCGCCAACCCGAAATCGCTCCCGGCATCCACGAACGCGTCAAAGCCCTCAACACCTCCCCAGTCAAACCTCTCCCTGCATTCAGCCAAGGCGATGAAAATCCGCCCCTGTAGCGGCGGTCTATGACCGTCGCCCGCATTTTTTCGCCGTGCGGTTGGCGCCATATCCGCTATGACTTGCCGCCATTATGAACTACGCGGGCACGGTTTTCTTGGGCAGTGGATTTGCGGCGAAATATCCCGAGGGCGGTGGCAACTTTTCAGTCCCCCTGCAATGGACACTGGGATTGAAGCGCCTGGGCGTTGATTATTTTTGGCTCGAGCTCATGCCTGCATCCGGAGATGCCGCTCTCGATGCCCGTTGCATTCGGATTTTTGACGAGCGCATGCGCCACTATGGGCTGAACTATGTTTTGCTCTACCAGCGGGAGGCGGCGGAGTTGCAGGACCTCGCTGGCTTTGATTTTCACGGCATGTCGGAGCGGGAATTCCGCGAGCGCCTCGGTGGGCCTACAACCTTGCTGAACTTGAGCTACTCCATCCGCCCCCCGCTGGTGCAGCTCTTCGAGCGCCGCATATACCTCAATATCGACCCGACCGAGATCTGCCATTGGATGGATAAACTCGAGCTCGGACAGTCCTTTCACACCGAGTTTTGGTCGATTGGGCTGAATATGCATTCGCCCGAGTGCCGCCTGCCCAAGCCGCCTCCTGGAGTGGAATGGAAAACCTTCCATCCGATCGTCGACACCGAACTTCTGCAACCAGCCCCGCGCCCCGCGCGAAACCGCTTCACCACGGTCGGTCAGTGGTATTGGGAGGGTTGGTTGGAGATTGATGGCATTTACCGCGACTACTCGAAGCGGGCGCAGTTCAAACCCTATCTCGATGTGCCGGCGGAGGTGCCCGAAGTCGAGTGGGAGTTGGCCATGCATATGAACCCTGACGATACCGAGGCCGACCGCTTGCGCGCACACGGATGGCGTCATGTTTACCCTCGAGATGTCGTTTGCTCGCCAGAGCATTATTTCGACTACTTGCGTGGCTCGCTTGCGGAGTTCACGCCGGTGAAGGTGGATGATGTGACGCGCACGGGCTGGATCAGCGACCGGGCTGCGGCATTTCTCGCGCTGGGTCGTCCGGTCATCACGGAGTCCACCGCAGCTGAGAAATATCTACCTGCCGAGAGTGGTTTCTTGTGGATGCACGACAAGGCCTCCGCTGTGGATTGCGCCCGCCGCGTGCTTCAAGACTGGGAGCGCCTCTCCCGCGCTGCCCGCGAGTGTGCGGTCGCGTGTTTCGACTCGCTGAAAACCATCCGCCGCATTCTCGGGTAAAAGTTTGTCCGCCGCTGGAGTGGTGGATTGACTCGCGGAACCGGTGCGTAATGATGGGTATGATATGGGCAAGTTCAAAGCAGCCAGTTTTCATGTAAGCGGTGTCTACAAGTCTCCAGAGGTTCTCGCAGCGGCCCTGCACATCAGGGAATCCCTCAAAACGCCAGCGCGTATGGCTTTTGCTTTTGTCAGCGCCGACTATGTGCCCCATATCGCCGAGTTCTGTGAAACGCTGCGAGTCGATGGACACATCCAAGACATCATGGGCTGCACGACAGGCGGACGCATCGAGGGAGGGAGCGAGTTCGAGGGAGGGTCCGGTTTTTCCCTCATCGCCTGCCAGGGCGATTTTGGCGACCCGCTGGCGCTCGAGGGCTCCGACTACTCATCTTCTGTCGAGTCAAATGGCTGGATCACCCTGGCCAACCCCTATGCTTTTCCGATCGAGGATTGGATCAACTCCTGCAACCGCGAGGCACATGGACTGAATGTGGTTGGCGGACTCGCCAGCGGGGGGGATTCGCATGAGATCACCGCGTTCATTAATGGAACGCCGGTGGATGCCGTCGCCGTGCCTTTGATTGGCCGCACGGCTCTCGTTCCAGCTCTCAGTCAAGGCTGTCGCCCAATCGGGGAGCCTTTCACAGTGACCCGCGCCGACCACAATGTGATTTACGCGCTGGGCGGCCAGCCGGCTTACCGTGCTCTGGAGCGCGCCTTTGAAACGCTCAGCGATGATGAGAAATCCAACGCCAGAGGCAATCTCTTCGCCGGTCTTGCGGGTTCGGAATATATCCACGAGTTCCACTCCGGCGACTTCCTTGTGAAAAATATCATCGGTGCGGACCCCGACTCCGGCGCGGTCGTGATAGCTGGCATTCCCCGCATTGGACAAACCCTCCAATACCAAATTCGGAACCCCAGCGCCGCCCTCCAGGATCTCGCCCGTGGCTACGAGCCGGTTCGGCAGGCTAAACGGCGTGCCTATGGCGCTCTGCTCTTCTCGTGTCTCGGCCGAGGCAAGAATTTTTTCGGCACGGTGAATCAAGATGCCTCCGAGCTCTCCGAGGCTCTTGGCGGCAAGCCAATTGCCGGTTGTTTTTGCAACGGCGAAATCGCTCCTATCCGTGGCTTGAATGCGATCCACGGCTACACAGCCGCCGCAGCGGTGTTGGTTGAAAAAACACCCTGAGCCTTTAGAGTAAGCCCTCCGTGACCAAATACCTCTCCGCAGTAGTCCTCGTTTTTATTCTTGCTGGAACCGCCTTTTACCAAGGCTGGCCGCCATTTTCCTCTGTTGAGAAAAAAGAGGATCTCCCCACCGCTAAAGCCCGCCTCGCCGATATCTCGCCCGATTTGCTTCTCGCCGGCGAGGTCAAACCCTCGCTCCAAGTCGATGTGAAGCCTGAGATCGGAGGGAAAATCCGCCGCATCCATGTCACGCCCGGCCAGAGTGTGAAAAAAGGTGACCTGCTGGTGACGATTGATGACACCGATCTCCTCAACGAGCGCGCCGCCGCCGAGACCGAGATCGAGGGCGCGCGGCTCACCATGGGAAAATCCAAGGGCAACTTCGACCGCGCCCGCCAACTCCACGAGCGCAGGCTCCTGAGCGAAGAGGAATTTGTCAACATGATGGCCGACTTCCGAATCGAGGAAAACGGGCTCGATAAAGCCCTCCGCCGTCGTCAGACCGTCGATGACCGTCTCTCGAAAACCCGCGTCCTCGCACCCTTCGATGGAACCGTCCTCGAAATACCCGTCAGCGAAGGCCAGGTCGTCGTGGGTGCCGCCAGCGTGAATTCCGGCACCAGCCTTATGATATTCGCCGATCTCTCCAGCCTGCTTATCATCTCCCAAGTCAACCAGCTCGACGCCTCCAAGGTGAGTTTGGGACAGCAACTCATCCTCAAGTCGCCAGACTCCGACGAATCCACCGCCTCTGCCAAAGTTTTTTTCATCGCTCCCCTGGCGAGCGTGAAAAACAACATCAAGGGCTTCGAGATTCGTGGTCTCATCGACAGCAACGAGGCCGGCCTCAAGCCCGGCGTGTCTGTGAGCGTGCGCCTCGCCTTGCCGAAGGCCTCCGGCGTCGTCGCCGTCCCCCTCACCGCCATCTTCGAAAATCAAGGTCGCAAGGTCGCCTATGTGCTCGAGGACGGCAAACCTGTCCGGCGCGAAGTCACCGTGGGAGCCATCGATGCGAATGACGCCGAAATCCAGTCCGGCATCCGCGAAGGCGAGGATGTCCTTCTCGTCGAGCCTCCTGAGCCTTCCAAAAACGCCTCAAAAAAATCCAAGTCGTGAGCCTCATCCACCTCGAAGGCCTCAGCAAAGTCTATCGCGTCGGCGATCAGGAAATACGGGCGCTCAATGAGGTCAACCTCCGCATCGAAGAGGGCGAGTTCATCGCCATCATCGGCTCCAGCGGCAGCGGCAAATCCACTCTCATGCACCTCCTCGGCTGCCTCGATACCCCCACGACCGGCCGAATGGAAATTTGCGGCAACGATCTCGCCAAAGCCTCCAACGACGAGCTCGCCCGCGTTCGCAACCGCGAAATCGGCTTTGTTTTCCAAGCCTTCAATCTGCTGCCGAAACTCGATGTCGTTTCCAACATCGCCCTGCCGCTCATCTATGCCGGAGTCCCCTCCCGCGAGCGCCTCGCCCGCGCCAAGAAGGCGGCGAGTGATGTCGGCCTCGGCGACCGCCTCGCAAATCGCCCGCCCCAGCTCAGCGGCGGCCAGTGCCAGCGCGTCGCCATAGCCCGCGCCCTCGTCAACAATCCCCGCATTCTCTTTGCCGACGAACCCACCGGCAACCCCGACTCCGCCACCGGGCGCATGATTTTAGAAATGTTCGACGCCCTCCATGCGTCGGGAAAGACCGTTGTCCTCGTCACGCACGACCCTTCTATTGCCGCCCGCTCACGCCGAGTCATCGAAATCCGCGACGGCCGCATAACCCGCGAATACGCGCCATGAACCTGCTCGTCGCAATCTCCATCGGCCTCCGCGAAATCGCCGCCCACAAGTTCCGCACCGCCCTCTCCATGCTCGGCATCGTCCTCGGTGTCAGCAGCCTCATCGCCACCATGGCCCTCACACGCGGTATCGAGGACGGCACCCGTATTTTCATGCAGCAGATGGGTGGACTCGAGCTCGTCTCCATCGTCAACAAAGAGCCCTCCAGCAGAAAATACGAATTCGCAAATCTCTCGCCCGGTCGCACCCTGCGCGACGCCGAAGCCATCCGCCGCTCGGCCACATTCATTTCCCATGTCTCCCCTGAAATTTCGCTGGCCACCGCCGTCGCCACAGATGGCGGTGGAAACCCCGACCGCCGCATGGTGCGCGGCGTCTATCCAGACCATTTTGTCATAGCCATGCACCAGATCGCCGCAGGACGATTCCTCACGGCGCTCGATCTCGAACGCGGATCGCGCTGTGCGGTCGTCGGCGACACCGTGGCCAAGAACCTCTGGCCCGGCATTCCACCCCCGCTCATCGTCGGCAAAAGCATCCTCATCGACAACCGGCCATTCGAGGTCGTGGGAGTTCTCCCCCTTTATGAAATGGAGGAGCAGGCCCGCGCCCGCCGCTCCGGCAGAAGCCTCTCTCGCCGCTGGGATCCCTTCCGGCAAAAAAATGAAACCGTTCTCGTGCCCTTCACCACAATGTTCCACGAACTCCGCTCCGGCGCCTTCCCGCTCGACTCCCTCGAAACCATGAAACTCGAAACCCTCACCGTGAGGGTGGGGGATTTGGATCACTTCCGCCCCGCCCTCGACCAGGTGCGCCGCATCCTCGACACCACCCACCGCGGCGTGGACGACTTCGACCTCGAAACCCGCCAGGACTGGTTCGACCGCATGGAAAGCAGCGTCCGCGCAGCCCGCCTCAGCGGTGGACTCATCTCCGCCATCAGCCTTGTCGTCGGAGGCATCGGGATTATGAATATCATGCTCGCCAGCATCTCCGACCGCGTCCGGGAAATCGGCATCCGCCTCGCCGTCGGCGCCCGCCAGCGCGACATCTTCTGGCAAATCCTCATCGAAAGCATCCTCGTCTCCCTCCTCGGCGGCCTCCTCGGCATCCTCGCCTCCCTCGGCCTCATCGAAATCCTCAAAACCATAGCCCCCACCGAAAATGTCCCCGTCCTCACCCCCGACTCCATCCTCCTCGCCGTAGGCTTCGCACTCGCCGCCGGCCTCCTCTCCGGCCTCTACCCCGCCGCCAAAGCCTCCACCATCGACCCCATCACAGCCCTCCGCTACGAGTAAAAAATGAATTAACTTGCAGTAAAATTTCCGATAGAGAACTTTGGTTTTATTTAAAATTTAATTGGTTTTAAACTTATAAACCTTTGATGCGATTTCTTCTCACCCACCCCAACTTTCCCTCGCAGCTCAGGTCTGTGGCTCAGGTGCTGGCGGCAAATCCTCAGAATGAGGTCCGCTTCCTGACCAATACCGACAATGGGGAGATCGCGGGCATAAAAAAAATTATCTACAAGCCGAAGCGGGATCCAGCGCCGCAGACGCATCATTATTTGAGGGGGTATGAGCAGGCGATTCTGC
>CANKXQ010000077.1 GCA_947487745.1 Spartobacteria bacterium
CCTACTGGCCGCCGAAAAACTCAAACTTCCTGCACGCGACTGCCTCGTCATCGAGGACGCCCATGCCGGAATCGAAGCCGCCCAGCGCGCAGGAATGCGGGTGCTGGCCGTGGCCACAACAAATCCGCTTGCAGACCTGCACATGGCAACCGATGCGCTGGAATCCCTCGCAGGAGTAACTCCCGAGCGACTGGCGGCTATTTTTTCGAAATAGACCTTGCCGGTTACTTCGGGCCTTTCGATTTCTTCGGAAATTTCTTCTTGGGTCCAGCTTGGTAGTCTTTTTTCGAATCGTGAACGGGAGCCAGTGAGATCTGAATGTCGCCTGAATTTGTCTCGATGAGGCGCGGGGCGTCGCGGAGGACATCCAGGAATTGCTGGGGCACTTGGGCGAAAGATTGGCCTGGCAGGATGTCGATGATGCCCACGGAGCGAGCGGGGAGGCCGAGCGAGTCCTCAAGGAGGCCGATGATGTCGCGGGGCGAGATGCGGGTTTCGCGACCGGCACCGACTCGCACCCACTGCATGCCGCGCGAGGCGGGACGGAGGTTCAGCGAGGAATCTTGGAAATGCTCTGCGCGGGAGGGCGCCGCTTTTTTGCGGGGTTCCTCGATTTCCTTTTCAGGCGGGGTCTCAGGGCCTGCGAGAAGCTCAAAGAGCGCGGCGGCGATGTCGGTCGAGTTGTAGCCTTCCCCGAGCAATCGGTCGGTGAGGGCCATGGAGAGGTTACCACGATCGAGCACTTCGCGCACTTTTTGAACCATGGCCTCGGCGCGGCGCTCCTCGACCTCGCCGGCGGTGGGAATTTTTCCGCGCAGGATTTTCGTGCGGGTGTAGCGCTCGATGTGCTGGAGCTTGTAGATGTCGCGGCCGGAGACAAAAGTAACGGCCATGCCCTTGCGGCCTGCTCGCCCAGTGCGACCGATGCGGTGCACATAATCTTCGGAGTCGTAGGGGAGGTCGTAGTTCACGACGAGTTCGAGTTCGTCCACATCGATGCCGCGCGCGGCGACATCCGTCGCCACAAGGAACTCGAATTCCGCCTTCTTGAATTTGTTCATCACTCGCGTGCGCTGCGCCTGCGCGATGCCGCCGTGAAGTCGATCGGCGGAAAATCCCTGCGCGATGAGGTCGTCAGCAAGTTCGTCCACCATCCGTTGGGTATTGCAAAAAATGATGCCGAGCTTGTAGCCGTGAAAATCGATGAGGCGAAGGAGCGCCTCGAATTTCATGCGCTGGGGCACTTCGTAATACCACTGCTCGATGGCAGGAACGGTGAGTTGCTTTTGCTCGATTTTAACGGATTTTGGCTCGTTCGAGTGACGCTCGATCAGGTCGCGGATCGGCTTGGAGACAGTCGCCGAGAAGAAAACAGTCTGTCGCTCATCGGGGGTTGCGGAGAGGATTTTTTCGATATCCTCGCGGAAGCCCATGTCGAGCATGCGATCGGCCTCGTCGAGGACGACCATCTTGACCGTGCCGAGTTGCAGCGTGCCTCGCTCCATGTGGTCCATGATGCGGCCCGGTGTTCCAATCACGATCTGGACACCTTTTTTGAGTTCGAAAAACTGGCGTTCGTAGGAAGCGCCACCGTAAATCGGAACGGCATGGATGCCACGTTTGTGTGCGGAGAGTTTGTGGACCTCATCAGCGACTTGAGTGGCCAACTCGCGCGTTGGGCACATGATTAAAACCTGCACCGATCGGTCGGAGGCCACGCAAAGCTCGATGGCAGGGATGGCAAATGCGGCTGTTTTTCCAGAGCCCGTTTGCGACTGGCCAACGACATCGTGCCCTTCGAGCAAAACAGGTATCGCAGCGGACTGAATGGGAGAAGCTTCCTCGAAACCGAGATCCCCAACCGCCTTCAAAACTTCGGGCGAAAGGCCCAAATCCGCAAAATTCAACTTATTCATCCAACATCAATAGCCTCCGCGCGCTTCGGCGTCACGGGAAACCCTGCGGCTCTACTTCGAAAGCTCGAGCATCCGGCGCACAGAGCGTTCGGCTTTGGCACGAACATCCTCTGGAATTTCGATGCGAGGCTCGAGATTGGCGAGGCAATCGCGCAGCTTCTCAATCGTGTTCATTTTCATGTAGCGGCAGTCGGCACAGGCACACGAGTCGGTCGGGCCGGGAATGAAGTTTTTGTTCGGCACCTCACGGCGGAGCCTGTGCAACATGCCGCTCTCAGTGACGATGATGAAATCCTTGGCGGGATTGTCGCGGCAGAAGGACACCATTTTTTCCGTTGAGCAGACCTCGTCGGCAAGCAGGCGCACAGCGAGCGTGCACTCGGGATGAGCGACGACCACGGCGCTCGGAAATTCGGCTTTAATGCGGTTGATGCTGTCGCGCGTGAACTCGACATGGACATAACAATTGCCGCGCCAGAGATCCATGTGGCGGCCGGTTTTTTCCATAACCCAGGCACCGAGATTCTGATCGGGGACGAAGAGTATGTTGCGGTCCTTCGGAGCGGATTCGACGATTTTGACGGCATTGCCACTGGTCACGATCACATCGGCAAGCGCCTTCACGCCCGCGCTGCAGTTGATGTAGGCGATGACATAGTAATTTTTATGCCTGTGCTCCTCCAGAAACGCAGCCAACTTTTCCGCAGGGCAGGAATCCGAGAGCGAGCAACCGGCATTCATGTCGGGAATCACGACAGTTTTTGAGGGGCTTAAAATCTTGGCCGTTTCACCCATGAAGTGCACACCGCAAAAAGCGATGACATCGGCATCAGTCTCCGCCGCCTGGCGGCTGAGTCCCAGAGAGTCCCCAACAAAGTCAGCCACCTCTTGGATGGCAGCGATCTGGTAGTTGTGTGCGAGAATCACGGCGTTGCGAGAGCGCTTGAGCTCCATGATTTCCGAAATGAGGTCGGTCGAGACGGCTTGCATGGGCGTGACGATGCGCGATCCTCCGCGAGCAATCAAGCGGGGTCTTTTGCCCTGAATGCCCCCCGCCTTGACTCGGGGCGCGGGGGGTAGTTTGATCCCGCAATGGCCACTGTCTCACGCGAGAGCGTGCGGGAGATTCTGCATGAGTTTCTCGCTGGAAAAGGACTGCGCAAGACTGCGCAGCGGGAGGCTATTATCGAGGCCGCGTTCGGGACGAACAATCACTACACCGCCGAGGAACTTCTGGAGATGGCGCGCGCGATTGACCGCTCGGTCTCGCGGGCCACTGTTTACCGCACGCTTCCTTTGCTTGTGCAGAGCGGACTCCTCCGCGAACTCGATCTGGGTGGCGACACGAAAATCTACGATCCAAACTTTCTGGAACACCCCACGCACAACCACTTGGTCTGCGTGGATTGCAAAAAAATCATCGAATTTGAAGACCCAAACATGGAACTCCTCGAAAACTGCATCACCCGCCGGCTGGGTTTTTCCCCGACCAACAAGATGGTGAAAATCGAAGCCCGCTGCGATGAACTGCAATTGAAGGGATCCTGCACGAAGCGGATGCAAGCCAAAGCCTGACGAGATATGTGGAAAGGAAGATTCAAAGAGGAGCAATCCGACCTCCTGAAAAGCTACGGCGCGTCGGTGCATGTGGATTGGCAACTCTACCGTCAGGATATCCGGGGCAGCATCGCGCATGCGCGGGCCTTGCTCGGTGCCGGCATTCTCACGCCTGAGGAATTCAGCCAAATCGAAGCAGGACTGCTCGAAATCCGCTCCGAAATCGAGGCGGGGAAATTTGAGTTCAGCCAAGACCTCGAGGATGTGCACATGAACATCGAAGCGGAGCTGACCAAGCGCATCGGCGCGGCCGGCGCGAAGCTCCACACTGCCCGCAGCCGGAACGACCAAGTGGCTCTCGACTTTCGCCTTTGGCTTCGCGAAGCCTGCGAGGGGTTGCGCATCGGCATTCGCTCGCTTCAGACCTCACTCGTCGGCCTCGCCGAACGCCACAAGGAAGCCATCATTCCCGGCTACACCCACCTCCAGCGCGCTCAGCCCGTCTTTTTTGCCCATCACCTGCTTGCCTATGTTGAGATGCTCGACCGCGACGCCTCGCGACTGGCCGACGCATCCGCGCGCATGGACGCCTGCCCGCTCGGCTCGGGGGCGATTGCAGGATCGACGATTCTTTTAAACCGCGAGGCCGTGGCCAGCGAACTGGGGTTCTCTAAAGTGACGACAAACAGCATGGATGCCGTCGCGGATCGTGACTTCGCCTGCGAGGTGCTGGCCGGTATTGCGATTCTCGGAATGCATATTTCCCGCCTCAGTGAGGATGTCATTCTTTGGGCCTCGGCAGAGTTTGGATTTATTGAGCTGAGTGACCGCCACACGACTGGCTCGAGCCTGATGCCGCAGAAAAAAAACCCCGACATTGCCGAGTTGGCGCGTGGGCGCACCGGGCGGCTATACGGGAATCTCATGAGCCTCCTGACGGTGATGAAGGGCCTTCCGCTCACCTACAACCGTGACATGCAGGAGGACAAGGAGGCCGTTTTTGATTCGGTGAAATCAGCATCCGAAACGCTGGCCATTTTTGCCGAGATGTTCGACGCGGCCTCGCTTCGAGAGGACCGGGCGCTGGCTGCTGCGGGCGATCCCCTTCTCCTTGCCACCGACTTGGCCGACCGATTGGTTGAAGGCGGCGTGCCGTTCCGCAAGGCCCATGAGATTGTCGGCGGGCTCGTGGCTGTGGCGCAGGAAACCAAAACGCCGTTGCACAAGCTGAACCAGGCGGAATTCGCGGCCGCATCTCCTGTGCTAACACCCGAAATCGTGAAGGCCACTTTCGACCTGCGCGCCGCACTCGCCGCGCGAGGCACAACCGGCGCCCCCTCACCGGAAAACATCCAAAGGGAACTCAGCCGCTGGCGTGAACAACTCCGCTAAACAACAATCCACGACTCTCGAAAAGTTCTTTGCTTTTCGCAACCGGGGGGATGAAGCGAAGCCCTTCCTCGCCCACATAGAAGACCTGCGCTTCACGATCATCAAAATCGCGGCCGCGCTGGTGGCCGGGATGCTCCTCTCCTTTGTCTTCCGCACCGAGTTGGCGGCCATAGTGCAGCATCCGCTCGTGGCAGTGGATCCGCAGCGCGCAGCGAATTTGCAATCCCTCGGCGTGGCGGACTCCTTCACGATCTCGCTCGAGCTTTCCTTCTATGCCGGCCTGGTTCTTTCGTTTCCCTTGATAGTGATTTTTCTGGCGGAGTTCATCCTTCCGGCTCTTACACCCAAGGAAAAAGCGATGATCTTTCCTGCGGCTGCGATCGGATCCGGGCTTTTTCTCGGCGGCGCCGCATTCAGCTACTTCATCGTCCTGCCACAGACGCTGGAGTTTTTCTTCAAAGATGCGCAGGCAATGAACTGGCAACCGACATGGACCGTGCGCGAATACTACTCCTTTGCCACCCAATTCGTAATTTCCTTCGGCCTCGCTTTCGAACTGCCGCTGGTGGTTCTCCTACTGGTCAAACTTGGCATCGTCGATCACGAGCTTCTGAACCGAACCCGAGCCTTTGCAGTCGTGGTTATCTTTATCTTGGCAGCGCTCATCACTCCGACATCCGACATCCTCACGCTCCTCCTCATGGGAGGACCGATGTATATCCTCTACGAAATCTGCATCGGGATCGCGTGGTTAATGCGGGATAAAAATCCCAAGCCTGTCGATTGATTCGGCTGACAGACTACAAACTCTTCGATGTCCTCCACTCGATGAAGATGGCGGAATTGGTGATGTGCTGAAAAATCCCCTCCAGCGTCACTGTGTCCAGTTCCCGAAAAACAACCCGCTCCGTGGGTCCTTGGCTCTGTTTTTGCTGCTGATTTGGCGCATTGGAAGCTGACTCTGATTGAGGCACCGGCGAAACAATCCGACCGGCAATTTTTTGAATCGCGCCTCCTCCCGTCGATACCTTGGTGGCTGTTGGCACGGATTCATACACCATGATATCACGACCAACTTTTTGAAATTTCTGTTTGGATCGACCATACAGATTGTTTGCCTGCTTGAAGCTGTTCACATCCGAGGTGAAAGTGATCTTTCGTTTGCCGGAGCCTTCCAGATCCAAGATCAAGTCATGGGAACCCACGCCTTTCACCAAGGCTTTTTGCAAAACACCGGTCACCGTGATGCGGCGGTCGCGCAGCGCCTTGCCAACAAGCGCCGGAAATTTGTCTGTGATCTCTGCCAACTCAACTGCAGAGACTGTTCCCTTGGAGACAAAGCGTTCGACTTCCTGTTCCGGAGTGAGTTTTTCAGGCTCGGGAGACTTGAAAAAATATTCCCACGCAAAAAAACTCGAAACACCAATCACCGCTGCCAGTAAGAGAGCTTTGCTCATGTTCTTTGGGAAATTACTCGATTCCGGCTCTTTATTATCCCCCCGCAGCCAACAATCAACGCTAAAAAGCCGCTGAATTTCATACCGCCAAAGAAAAAACCTTGCATGAGTCGAGGGAAGTGCCGGCGGCGGGACTCGAACCCGCACACTCCTTTCGGAATAAGGGATTTTAAGTCCCTTGCGTCTGCCATTTCGCCACGCCGGCAAGGCGGACTGAGGAGGGCGATATCTTCTGGCTGGAGGGAATCTCAGCAAGCGTAAAATGCGGGAGTCCCATTTTAAGAGGGCGTGTGGATGGTGGAGGTGGAGCGTATCGGGTGCTTGCGGTTTTGATTTTGCAAATTACGATTCGCGCTCCATGAATTCACCAGCGGCCTCTTTTCAAAAAATCGGCAAATACCGCGTGAGCTGCGGCCACTTGTTGCCCT
>CANKXQ010000078.1 GCA_947487745.1 Spartobacteria bacterium
GGCGGCTTTGCGGGAATCGATGCGCCCGTGCTCGCAACTGAGCTCAAAAAAGGGGCTTCCTTCAGGGTTTGGGCAGCTCCCTTTAGGCGCTTGGCGGTGTTTGCTTTTGTGCCAATGATGTAGTCGCCACCTTTCTCCAAGATGAGACGCACGATGGCCTCTTTGTTGTGGAGGGGATCGGCTGCGACGATGGCATTGGGATCCACGGCGGCCAGAAGATCATTGAGCGCATCGTAGCCGGGCATTTTGAGACGCTTGCTCTGCTTTTCACGCACTCTCAGACCGATGGCCTCTCTCTGACCCTGGGAAAGAGAGACCGCCTTCCTCCAGATATCCAAAACATCGAGTGCACCCATGAGCAACCCCAGCGCGATCAAGCTCAACATCGCTTTCATGGGATGGCGGCGGCTCTTGGGATGGCGCGGGTCGGGCACTTCGGCGAAGGTATCACTCAGGCGTCAATCCAGAAAAATTGCGGATGATGAGGGCACGAAATTGCACGGAACAACGCGCGAATTCCGCGCACGGAGAGCCAAAAGGCAGACTCCGCGATAAAGCGTATCAGTTTTTTTGATACACCTTGCCGTCGTCGAACATTTTCTCCTCTCGGATGGGAAGAGCTTGTGCGGAGCGGTCCATTTCTTGGAAGAAGCAGCTTTCGTAGCCTGTGTGGCAGGCACCGGTTTCTTGCTCGACCTCGAAGAGGAGAACATCCTTGTCGCAGTCCACGAACCAGCGGACGACGCGCTGGGTGTGACCGCTGGACTCGCCTTTGAGCCAGAGCTTGCTGCGAGAGCGGCTCCAGTAGGTCATGAGGCCCTTCTCGAGGGTCATGGCGAGGGATTCGCGGTTCATCCAGGCGAACATGAGCACGCGACCGCTCGGGCGCTCGGAGCCGGAGGCTTCTTGGACGATCACGGGAATCAACCCGTCGGCGGTGAATTTGAAATCGAATTCCACAGGATTGCTAAATGAGCCCTGCTGGATAGCCTCTGCGGACACATTCGACAAACACAAAGAATATGTCCGCAGCCACGCAATCCCTCGCAACCGAGTCGCCTGCCTTTCGCAGTGCGGCTCCACAGACGCTGCGCATCCGGCTTGCCGACATCGCAGGCAATCTTCCCGATGAACAACTTCTGCGGCCGATCGATAAGGACGAAACCATCGATCTCCCCGCAAGCCACATTCTCGCCCACATCGTTCCCACCCTTTCCCTGAGCCTGCTGGCGGAGCTTAGGCCTGACCTGATCAAGCCCTTGAGCGGAGTGGTTCGCCTGCCCGCACACCAAATAGCCAAAGCCTACGCTCTTCTGGAAACAACAGATTTGAAGCCCGACGCACCGGATGATTATTTGTTCCGAGATGAGATCCCCTCACCCTCGGCGCACTTGGGAAAAATTCTGGCGCCACCTGACGAGCCAGCCAACGCAGTCGAGGAATTGCCCGCCGAGCCTGCGGAAGCCGATGCAGAGCCGGAGCGCGAAGCCCCGCCGCGCCGGCTTGCCGAAATCATCAGCAATCTGCCCACTTTCCAACGCGTCACCGAAACGACTTTTCTGACACTCAAACCACTCGCTCCGGATGCGAAGCCATCCAGCGCCGCCGCGGAATCGGAAATTCCCGACCAGCATGCGTTGCAGGCGCTCTTCATGACGGATGAAAACCTGAGCACCGGCCGCGTTGTGGAACTCTGCGGCGGACTGCCGGGCATCCAGTCGTGCGTTCTCACCTCCGAGAATCAAGTCGTGGCCTCCCACAACATTCCCGATGGCCTGGACATTGTATCGCTCAGCTCGAATGCCGCCGCCATGCTGCGAGCCATGCACGACGCCTCGGCAGGAATGGGCATTGGAGAAATCCCTGCCGTCACGCTCCACACGGCGAGAGGCCCGCTGAGTATTTTTCAGAAGGAACACCTCGCCATGCTGGTCTTCCACGGCGACCGGGGCTTCGTTCCGGGCGTGCGGGAAAAAATGACTGCCGCGCTCACGGAACTCACCCGCGCCCCGCTGGCACTTCCTGCTCCGGCAACTGAGGGCTGAATGCCATTGCCGCCGGGCGGCACATCATTTAAAGACCAACACCACTATGATGGAACTTGTGCAAAAGGGCGGCCCCCTCATGTGGCTCATCCTCGCCTGCAGCGTCACCGGCCTCGGGGTCTTCCTGGAGCGCATCATTTATTTCCACCGCGCATCAATCCAGACGGGGGACTTCCTGCGCGGCTTGGCGAATCTCATAAAAAATAAAAACTACGCCGAGGCGATCCAGGAGTGCGCGGCATCCCCCGGCCCTGTCCCACGCGTGCTCCACGCGATGCTTCTGCGGCATGACGCGCCGCGCGGGGAGTTGCGAGACATCGCGCAGGAGGCTGGCCAACTCGAGGTTCCACGACTGGAGCGCAATCTGGCCCTTCTTTCGACCATCGCCTATGCCACGCCGCTCATTGGCTTGCTTGGAACGATTCTCGGCCTGTTGACGGCGTTTCAGCAAATCACCACCCACGGCGGCTATGCCACGGCGGCCGAAATCGCAGGCGGCGTCTACGAGAGCCTGCTCACCTCCGCAGCCGCTCTCACAGTGGCTTTACCGGCATTTGTCGCCCACAGCTATCTCTCCGCGAGAGTGAACAATGCCATGCACGACATCGAGCGCGCGGGCATCGAAATGCTCGAAATCCTCCGCGCTCCATCCAACGACCAGGCGTGAAACTCCAACGCTCGCCGAGCCTGCATCCAGCCCTGCTTTTCATCGCGCCATCCCTCGATGTCGTGCTGGCCTTGATTTTTTTCATTGTTTTGAGCACCTCCTTCCTTTTGCAGCCCGGGGTGGGCGTCTCGGTGCCGGACTCGCCCTTCCTGCTCGCCCCGCAACGGAATCCTCTCATCATCAGCATCGTCGCGGCGCCACTCTCGTCCGTGTATTTTGAAAACGAGGAGACGACCCTCGAAGAGCTTCGCAACAAGCTCCGCGCCCGCACGGGAAGAAACCACACGCTCATCATCAAAACCGACCGTCACGCCCCATTTGAAAAGCTCGCCTCCGTCATGAACATCTCGCTCGGTCTCGGTTACCCCACGGTTATCGCCACCTCGGAGGAAAAGTGAAAACCCCGGCGCTGCTTTTCAAGTGGCCCCACCGCCACCGCATCCACCTCATCCTCCCGGCCATGCTTGTTTTGGCGGCGTTGGCGCATGGAGGAATTTTTTTTCTGTTCTCGGTCGCCAATCCCCCGGTGAAAGCCGATGGACTACGCCCGGCGCGGGTTTATTTCGTAGGCGAAAACAATCCTGCGCTTGCCCAACTGGAGAGCACTCTGACCTCCAACGACCCCGTGCTTTTTGCGCCTCGCCATGGCGATTCGACCTCGAGGGAATCCATCGCTGTTTACAATCCCCAATACGCCTCGGCCAAAACAGCCCTCCTCAATATGCCCCCGCGAAGAAAAACGGATGACGATGCATCTCCCGCCTCAGTTCCTGTTGCCATCTCAAAACCTCCACGCCAGCGAAACGCCTCCGCAATTCGTCAAGACTCAAACAGCCTCACAGCATCACCGGAACTGGCTGAGCGCCTACCGGAGCCTCCACGCGAAATTCTCCCTCCCCAGAAAACCGACGCCGACTCGCTCGATTCCGCCTCGTTTTTTGTGGGCATCCGCTCGGATGGCACTGTCGCCCACATCCTGCCATCCCGCTCCTCCGGCAATGCAGACCTTGATCTCCAGGCCCTCCAAGTCCTCAAATCCCTTCGCTTCGCCCCGGCCGAAAACATCCCGCTGGCCTGGGGATTCGTGAATTTCCAATTCGGCGCGGGCATCCACAGCCCTGCATCATGATTCGCATGCCCCTGCCATGGTTGGTGTTTACGGCGCTTTTTATCTTTCTCGCGGGAATCCTCTTCACATGGATTTGCTACGAGATCGCTCGCCGTCGCCGCGAAGCGCGTAAGTTTCGCTTGTGGACCCAGTGTCCCATCTGCGCCTTCCAATACAAAGTCGATCCCGAAGCTCGAATTCAAAAGTGCCCCCAATGCGGCAGTAAAAACGAACACATTCCGATCAAGCCGATCTGATCCTTCGCCGCATGTGTGCCAATAGGAATGTCTCATGTGGCACTACTCTGAAAATAATTGAGCCGTGTTGTCTCTTTTTAAAGTCAGCACAGGTGGTGCTATTTTTTATAAAAACCTTACATCCAATATTCTAACAATTTCAAGCATTTCAGGCCCGCGAATTGCTTTAATTTAGACCGCAACATTCAACTCTATGGGAAAAATTTTAGGAATTGATTTAGGAACCACAAACTCCTGCATGTCGGTGATGGAAGCCGGTGAGCCCGTCGTGCTGGAAAACTCCGAGGGCGCGCGCACAACACCATCCGTCGTCGCCTTCACAAAATCCGGCGAGCGCCTCGTCGGCCAAGCCGCAAAACGTCAGGCCATTACGAACCCCGCGAACACGATCTTCTCGGTGAAGCGTTTCATGGGCCGCAAATTCGACGAAGTTCGCAGCGAAGAGCACCGCGTGCCCTACAAACTGGTGAAAGCCGCCAACGGCGACGCACACATCCAAGTCGATATCGACGGAAAGCCAAAGAGCTTCTCGCCACAGGAAATCTCCGCCATGATCCTCGCGAAGCTCAAGGCAGACGCCGAAGCCAAGCTGGGCGAGAAAATCACGGAGGCTGTCATCACAGTCCCCGCATATTTCAATGACTCGCAGCGCAACGCCACGAAGGATGCAGGAAAGATCGCCGGACTTGATGTGAAGCGCATCATCAACGAGCCCACCGCAGCCTCTCTGGCCTACGGACTCGACAAGATGAAGGACGAAAAAATCGCTGTTTATGACCTTGGTGGCGGAACATTCGACATCTCGGCCCTTGAAATCGGCGATGGCGTCTTTGAAGTCCGCGCCACCAATGGCGACACCCACCTCGGTGGCGACGACTGGGACAATCGCATCATGGATTGGATCATCGCCGAGTTCAAAAACGACTCTGGGATCGACCTCTCCAAGCAACCCGACGCCGTTCAGCGCATCAAAGAAGAAGGCGAAAAAGCCAAGATCGCCCTCTCTTCCACGCAGGAATACGAGATCAACTTGCCATTCATCACGGCAGATGCCAGCGGGCCGAAGCACATTCAGAAAAAGCTGACCCGCGCAAAGCTCGAGCAACTCACCGACGACCTCTTCGAGCGCACGCTCAAGCCGGTCAAAGACTGCTTGGGCGATGCCAAGTGGACCAAGAATGATGTGAACGAACTCGTGCTCGTAGGCGGCATGACACGCATGCCGAAGGTCATCGAGACAGCCCGCGAACTCATCGGCAAAGAGCCTCACAAGGGCGTGAACCCCGACGAAGTGGTGGCCATCGGCGCAGCCATCCAAGGCGGCGTGCTCAAGGGCGATGTGAAGGATGTCCTCCTTCTGGATGTCACTCCCCTCACCTTGGCCATCGAAACCGCCGGCGGCATTGCCACCCCGATGATCCCGCGCAACACGACGATTCCGACCAAGAAATCGAATGTGTTTTCCACCTATGCCGACAACCAGCCCGGCGTGGAAATCAAGGTTCTCCAAGGCGAGCGCCCGCTCAGCCGCGACAACAAAAATCTCGGCACCTTCCACCTGGATGGCATCCCGCCAGCCCCGCGCGGCGTTCCTCAGATCGAAGTGACCTTCGATATCGATGCGAACGGCATTCTCAATGTCTCCGCGAAAGACCTCGGCAGCGGCAAGGAGCAGAAAATCTCCATCACCGGTTCCAGCGGTCTCTCAAAGGAAGAGGTCGAAAAAATGCAGAAGGAAGCCGAGGCGCACGCCGAAGACGACCGCAAGGCCAAGGAGACCATCGAAATCCGCAACAATGCCGACAACCTCGCCTACCAGTGCGAGAAGCAGCTCAAGGAACTCGGCGACAAAGTGGACGGCGCCTCGAAGAAAAATGTCGAAGATGCCATCGAGAAAGTCCGCGAAGCCCTCAAAGGCAGCGACTCCGATGCCATCAAGGCCGCCTACGACGACCTGCAAACCAAGTTCCAGGAAGTCACTACTGCTGCCTACAAGGCCGCCGCAGCCTCAGCCGGCCCGACTCCTGAACAGGAGGGTGAGGCCGCCAGCGAGCCTCAGGCGAAGAAGGACGATGTCGTCGACGCTGAATTCGAAGTCCTCGACGAAGACAAGAAGAAATAACTCCAACCACTTTAACAACCCGCTCCGGTTCGCACAGAGCCGGAGCCTGTTAAAAACAAAACCAACAAAACGACACATAAACACATGGCAAACCCAAACATCAAACCTCTCGGAGACCGCGTGCTCGTGAAGCCGCTCGAAGAGAAGGAAATCAGCAAAGGCGGGATCATCATTCCCGACTCCGCAAAAGAGAAACCACAGGAAGCCCAAGTCGTGGCCCTCGGCACCGGCAAACGCGATGACGACGGCAAGCTCGTCGAATTCACAGTGAAAGTCGGCGACAAAGTCCTCGTTTCCAAATACGGCGGCACCGAAGTCAAAGTCGAAGGAGAGTCCTACACCATCATGCGTGAAGACGACATCCTCGGCATCATCGGCTAATCACAACTTAAAACTTAATCCTTAAAACTTAAAAACTAATCACATGGCAGCAAAACAACTCCTATTCGACGAAGCAGCACGTCACGCGCTCCTTCGTGGTGTCGAGAAACTCGCACGCGCCGTCCAAGCAACCCTCGGGCCATCAGGACGCAACGGC
>CANKXQ010000079.1 GCA_947487745.1 Spartobacteria bacterium
CCACTTTGCAGGAGTGAGGGCCTTGGGTGAGATTCGCTGGATTTGGGATCAGCCCGCCTTGACCTCGATGGCTTCGCAGACTTCGCGCCAACCGGGGAAGTTCCATGTGTTGGGGAAGCCGCCGCACGCTTGGTCGAGAAATCCAACGGAGACGGATCATGGCGTATTTGCCAAGTAGCAGCGCGGGTGAAAATTCGCCAGTGGAAGAGAACGACTGTGATGAGAAAAAGAGCCTTATTTCAACGCGCAAGCTCACCGCAGTGGGCGGAGAAACCGGCGCCGAATGCGGTGAGCCAGAGGCTTTCGCTTTCGGGTGAGGTTTTCATGGAATGCTCCAGAGCAGCGAGAACGCTCGGGCTGCTGATGTTGCCGTATTGGCGAAGAATCTCGCGTGTGGCGCACAGCTGATGCAAGGGGATCGCGCGCTCGATGGCATCGATCACATCGCGTCCACCAGTGTGGGCGATGAGCTGATCCGTCGTGCTCGACCGCATTTCAAAAAGCTCGGCGACCGCTGCGGCTGCAAGGGCGGGGACTTCGCGGTGGAGCTGGTTTTTGAGCCGACCACCGGCATTGACGAAGCGGATTTTCTCCCGGTGCTCAGGTTTGTGGATGGTGCGGAAATTCTGGAAGCGGAATTGCCCGCCTTGGTTCTCACCTTTCCAGATGGCAGCGGCGGCTCCGTCGCCAAAGAGGCAAAGGCTGATAAGCACGCCCGGCTCGTCGTTCAGGTAAAAAGCGGCGGATGAAATTTCCACGGATACCGTGGCCACGGTAGCTTGGGGATTTGCAGCGAGGAGTCCGCGTGCGGATTCGAGAAGAGGCAGGGCGGCGCCGCAGCCGAGGCCGAGCAGGTCTTGGAGAAAGGCATTCGGGCGGATTCCAAGGATTTCTGAAATGTAGCTGCTCAAGCCCGGGCAAAGATAACCGGTGCAGGTGCAGACCAACAGTGCATCGATGTCAGAGGGCTTGTGCGAGGCGAGATCGCAGGCTTTGAGAAGAGCCTCCGAGGACAGTCGAGGCGCGTGTTGTTCAAAGTGCTGATGCAACTCCCCGGCATCGAAGCCGAAGGTCTTCCTTAAATCCGGATCGCAAAACCGGCGCGTTTCGATGCCGGAATTTCCAGTCAAAACTTTTTCTAGAAGCTCTCTGGAGCGCCCACGCAGGCCATCCATCGCGCCAGAGTTCTCGAGGGTTTCAAAGCACTCGGCCTGTGTGAAGGAGTGCTGCGGAAAAGCTGTGGCGAGGGATTGGAGATACATCAGCGGACGAGGTGGAGAAGTGTTTGAAAGGGTAACATTTTCCTGCGGGCAAGGGTGCGGGTGATTCGCAGCGCGGCCCGATTCATTAAGAGTTGGTGCAGGATGGCGGCCGTCGTCAGGCGTCGTTTGAAGCGGGAGTCCTGGCTGGCGGTGGAGGCCTCCGCAGCTTCCAGCCACGATTTGCAGCCGGCGGCGTAGTCCAGTGCGGGTTGTAGCGCGCACTCGGCGGACTCAAATGCCATGCTCATCCCGTTTCCTGTAAAAGGCGGGATCATGCTGGCCGCATCGCCGATGCTGAAGGTGGGGCCCGTCTGCAGGCCGGTTTGAAATCCAGCGACACCGCAGAAACTCGATTCATCCAAGTCAGCCGCCTCCAAGCGGTCTGCAAGCGCATGAAGTGAGGCTTCGCGCAGCATGGTGAGAAGCAATGCGCTTCCCTTGGCTCCACGAGCAGGCCTGGCCTTGAAGAGCCCGCAGATATTCACCATGCCGTCTTCGATTTTTGCGAGGCCGATGTAGCCGCCGGGCGAGGTGAACATTTCCAGATCATGTGTAAGAGGGAGGTTGCGGGCATGGCATTTCAGGCCCAGCCAAGGCGATGGCTGCCGAGGCCTGCCGGCTGCCCAGATAATGCCTGAATCCGGTGCGATGCGCGAGTTGGTGACAAGTGTGCCGCCGAGCGAGAGGAACTGCCGCTGCAGGTGATCGTCGAGTTTCCAACGCGAAATTCCGCGACCGGGTGCCTGCATTTCCGCGAGACGTCCCGCCGAGTCGCTCCAGGAGGCGCTTTGCAAATGCGTCGCATCATCCAGACAATCGGCGATTCCAAGAGTAGCCAGCGTTTCACGACCCACGCCGCTGATGAATTCCCCACACACGCGATGCCTCGGATACGCCGACGCCTCGTGTAGAGTCACCGCCACTCCACGGGATTGCAGGGCGATGCCCAGCGACAGACCGGCAAGTCCTCCCCCCGCGATGGTGATTGGCTTTTTCAACGGCGCGAGGTTACCAGTCTCAACGCTCCGCGCCAGTGGGATGATTCCCTGATGCTCCATTTAGCCTGCTAAAATTTCGTTGAGAAATCGGAGGCAATATTCCGTTTTTGTCTAAAGACGGTGAGATGTGCGGATATTGCTTTGGGGAGAGACGCAGCATGACTTCGTTGCGCCGCAAAAATGAGGGGTCCACGGCGGGATCGAACGACATGGTAGATCGAAAATTTCAGCAGTCCCTATGCGAACAGCTTCGCCCAATCAGCAGTTGGCGGCTTCGGGCAAACAGCCAATGCCCTCGTGCTCTGACTGCAGGTCTCAGTGAAGCTCTGATTGGCATCTGCGCCGACCCTCGGCCGATTTTTGCAGGATGGACGCCGGATGGTCCTGCTTGGCAGGGCCGTTGATTATTCACAGAATTGTTTATCAACCTCAGTTGCTTATCCCAGCCCCTCCGATCCATGAACCTGAAAATTCCCCAACCGCGCCACTTTTTACAGTCGTCTGGACCGAGTCAGCGGCGAATAGGACTGAACTCCTTTTCTTTGAGGACTGTTTCATTGTAATCGAGACACTGCCACCGGCAGCCATTCTTGAGCCACACAACCCAACCACGCCCAAAACCCTGATGACACAGCCAAACCAAGTTCCGGACGGGCGGGAAGCCATGCCTGATCAACTGCGGGGCATTGCCCTGCTGGGCATCATCCTGGTGAATATTTTTTGTTTTTCCTACGGGTCGTTCAGCGCATCCCAAATGAGGGGTGAGGCGAACTTGGATGCGAAGCTGGCGGTGGAGGTTTTCGTTTACGGGAAGTTCTTCCTGATTTTTTCTTTTCTCTTCGGATACAGCGCGAATTTCATCGTCGGGGATGGCGCTCCGTGGCGGAAACGGGTCCAGCGCCGCCGCCTGATGGTGCTCGCGCTGCTCGGGTTTCTGCACGGGCAGTTCCTTTTTGCTTGGGATATTATCTTGGGCTACGCGGTGCTTGGGTTTGTGCTTCTTTGGTTGATGCGGTTTAGCTCGGCGGCGTTGGTGCGGCTCGCTGTGGTTTTTGCTGTGGTTTTCAATATCACGGCCGCGCTTTTGGATGGCCTGGTCGATGCGCGGATGCCTTCGCTCGAGCCGATCTACTCGGGGGGATTTCTTGAGGCGAATCTGGCCCGTATGCATGCCTACCCGTGGGTGCTTCTGGACGATGTCATTACCCAATGGGGCGTGGCCCTTGCGGCCATGATTGCGGGGCTCGTCGCGGGCCGGGCGAAGTTGCTGAAAAATCCCGCCGCCTGGATGGGAAGCGCGAAGCGTGTTTTGGCCGTGGCCGCCCCGGTGGGGTTGGGCCTTGCGGTGCTCGGGACATTGTTGGAATCCGGCAAACTCGCTCCGGGCCTGTCGGAATTCTGGGCGAGCGCATTTTTCATCGCCATCAACGGAATGGGCGCATTCTTTTTGGCGGCCTCGTATGTCTGTGTCTTGGGCCTCGCGCTGGGCTCGGGATATTCACTGCCGGGGTTCGTCGCGGCGGCCGAGCGGTGCTCCTTGACGATCTACCTCTCGATGTCCCTCACGCTGCTGCTGCTTTTCTGTTCGTGCAGGTCTCGCCCGAGATCATCATGCCGATCGATGAGATCATGATGGAGTTCGAAGGGGACGAACTCACGATCCTGCAGGCCTCGCTGTAATGCGGCCGGCATTCGGCTCAAAAAGGAGCTGCTAGAGGAACTTGCACGTTAGAAATTCCACATCTTGCCCTTGGCGGCATCATGAAAGACCTGCGGGCTGTGGAGGTAGGATTTTGGGGGATTTGGGAGCGGGCCGTCATCCAGCACAGGAAGATTTTTGCCGATCGTCTCATCCCAAGGCTGGCTCTTGGCGATATTCAAAGGAGCGCCCTTTGGCACAATCGCGAAGACTTCTTTGGCGGCGATGAGCGGCATACGCACGCAACCGAGGGTCGCAGGTGAAGGCTTCATGAATCCCCAGTGGATGCCGTAAGCTGGCTTGAATTCCATCCAGTAGGTCATCGGATATCCTGCATCGGGTTGGCTCACGCGACGGCGATGGGCTTGCTTAGAGTAAATCTTGAAATCACCCTGCGGCGTTGGGCTTGCCGATTTGCCGACTGTAACAGGTGTGGCGATGAGGACTTCATTGCCCTCGACCACATACAAACGCTGCGCGCCGGTGCTGATTTTTACTTTCACAGCGGAGGGATTTTTCGGGGTCTTGTCTGGCGGGTCGAATTTGAAGGAGTGCGAGTGGGAGGCGGTTTTTGTGGTTTCGCAGCCTGTGAGGCCGAGGATTGCAGTCGCCGCGACGGCGGTCAGTAAAAAGTGGAGAGTCGGTTTTTTCATGGAATTTCCGCTTTATGAAACGGCAAAGCGCGCCGCCGTCAAGCTCATGCCTCCCTTTTTTGAAGGTCCAAGCGGGGGCCTGCACCCGGATGCCAAGGGTTGATGCGGAATTCCGAAGTCACGATTTTGTCTCTCCAATCCGTGCAGAGTTCGCAGACGGCCTCGATGTGAAGGCCCATGTGCGTCGGGCCGAATGGCGATACATTTTTGACTCCCAGCGCGAAGAGCCTCGCCGCTGGATGGAGTCGTGTCCCATCGGTCGGATGGTCTGGCCGGAGGTGCTGTTTTTTCAAATGCACAAAGGCGCCGGCGATCTGAATGAGGCCTTTGAAGTAGAGGTGGTTTTCGTCCCGGCATTCCAGCCAGAGGTGCTCCAATACATCATGAGCCTCGTAGTAATCGCCTTGGTTGAAACACTCAAAATACCCGGCATAGCAAGGATGGAACCCTGTGCTGTCCGAGCCTTCGAGTGTTTCGACAAAGGCCGAGATGCGGTCGTGCTTTTTCATGAAATCAATTCCCAACGATCCCGAGTCCGGCGAGTGTGCGGGCGTCGAGTTTGCCGGTTTCGGGCAGGGCTTGGGTGAGTTGCCATTCGCTGATCGCGGCGGTGAGAGTTACGCTGGGCAGGCCGTTGTGAGGTCCTGCGTAGAAGCCAGACTCCGCGAGCACCCGCTGCGTATGGCGAATCGCTTCAACCTGGGCGGCGGAGTCCTTGCCCGAGAGCGGGCCACCATCGAACAGTGCGTTGATTTTTGAGTAAACTGGAGCAGGCGGCGGAGCGTTGATTCCCAGCGCATCCAGCGTCTGTTGGTTCAGCGAGCCTGTGACCTTGAGCTTCTCGGCAAGTTGATATCTTCGAATTGCGGCGCTGGTCATGCTTCCCGGAGACCCATCCACGCGGGCTTTGTAGTATCCGAGAGCGGCAAGTTTCGTCTGCGCTGCACGGATCACCTGATCCGCTTGGAGCGAGTTGGCGCAAAGAATCAGTAGCAAAAAAATAATTTTCACACGGGGATGCGACATGAATCTTATGGTGTCACCGAAAGTTGCCAAAACATGAAGCAAGAAGATTGCTGCCTGTATGTCAGGTTGATGGAAAGCATAGATCGGGACAATTGTTCAAGATGTGCTCGGGGTGCTTGGACCAGTCAGGAAAAACAAACTACCCGTCTAAAAAAAACTCAAGACCGGCACCTGTCGAGCAAGGCAGAGACGGCGATGCCCCTTTTCAGACGCCGCTTCGCGGCTGAAGTTTCTGTCATGCGAGACGATAATCCTTGCACGGCGCGCTGGGGGATTTTGACGTCAAGGGAGCCGCGAAAGGGAAATTGATGCGGAGGGGGAGAGTGGTGCAGCCATGAGGAGTCGAACCTCAAACCTTCTGATCCGTAGTCAGATGCTCTATCCAATTGAGCTATGGCTGCAAGGAAAGCAGGGCGGATAGTAAAGGCGATGATTGGTCGGGAGTCAACCGGGATTTTAAAATATTTTTTCGCCGGTTTTTTGTCGGGGCTCAGGCTTTGACGCGTTCGATTTCGGCGCCGAGTTCGTTGAGTTTTTCGTCGATGGATTCGTAGCCGCGGTCGATGTGGTAGACGCGGTTCACCTCGGTGATGCCGTCGGCTTGCAGGCCGGCGAGAACGAGTGCTGCTGAGGCTCGGAGGTCGCTGGCCATGACGGGGGCGCCGCTGAGTTGGGGGACACCGGTGATGACGGCGGTGGCTCCCTGGAGGTCGATATTCGCGCCCATGCGTTTGAGTTCTGCGATGTGCATGAAGCGGTTTGGGAAGACATGTTCGCTCACCACGCTGATGCCGTCTGTGTTTGCGAGGAGGGCACACATCTGCGCTTGCATGTCGGTGGGGAAGCCGGGGGAGGGGACTGT
>CANKXQ010000080.1 GCA_947487745.1 Spartobacteria bacterium
TTACCCAGGAAATTACCACTTCGGCACGGACAAAGCAGAGCGCATGGAGATCGTCTCAGGCACCTGCGAGGTCAAGATCGACGGCTCTGAGGCGCGCACGATCTACACAGGCGGGGAGTTCTTCGATGTGCCAGCCAAGTCGGGCTTCGACATCTCGGTGACAGATGGCATCTGTGAGTATGTCTGCAGTTTTATCGACTGAGGCTTATCCCTCGACGGCGTAGGCGGTGACGGGGTTCTCGCGACCGCGAATTGCTATCTGGCCGAGTGGTCGGAATTGAAATTTTGTTCGGGCGGCAACATAGGTGTATTCGCTCACGATGATGTCTGTCCCGAGTTCCTTGGTTGCTGATTCCAGGCGGGAGCCGAGATTCACCGTGTCACCAATGGCAGTGAATTCCATGCGCTGGTTGGAGCCGATATTTCCCACCAAGGCGATTCCCGTGTTGATCCCGATGCCGATTTTTAAATCGACTTGGCGCTCAGCTTGGAAACGCTCGCGCATTCCTTCCAGGACATTCCTCATTCCCAAGGCGGCTTTGATGGCGTTTTCCTCCTGATACAAGTCCTCGTTCAAGGCCCCAAAGACAGCCATCAATCCATCGCCCATGAATTTGTTGAGCATGCCGTGGTTTTTGCAGATCTCATCGATCATCTTGTCGAAATAATCGTTCAGGAGTGAAAAGAGATCCTCGGGAGCGAGTTTCTCGGAGAGGCTGGTGAAACCACGCACATCGGCGAAGAGGACAGTGATCTTGCGGCGCTCGCCCTTGAGGTCGGGCATTTTTCCGGAGCTTATAATTTTATCCGCGAGTTGGCCGGACATGTAGCGGACGAGTGTTCCCTTGAAAACATCGCGCTGTTGGAGTCCCTCAGCCATTTCGTTGACTGCAAGCGCGACCTCCGCAAATTCGTCTCCTGTGCTCGTGTCCAATCTGGTTTCGAGTTTGCCATTTCCGATCGCGACAACGGCGTCGCGTAATTTTCGCAATGGGCGCGCCAGCTGCACTGAAAAATAAACGGCCAGGCCAATCGCTAAAACAATGGACAGGAGTAGAGCAAAAAATCCGAGTGTCCTGAGCGTGTTCAGTTCCTCGATCACGCGTTTGGCGTCGATATCCACTCCCACAACGCCGACGGAATCCCCAGTGCTGGAGCGAATGGGGGAATTCGCAGTGAGCCATGTGCCCCATTGGTCCTCGACGAAGACAGGCTGCACTTGATTGATGTCGAACCGAGTGGGCTTTGCGCGTGGATCATCCTTTTGCTTATAGATGTCGCCCAGGAGCGACTTGTCGGGTCCTTCCTCCTCGGCGTCGACTCCAAAAATGATGGTATCCTTGTCCTTTGGACTCGGCATGAGGGTGTAAACGAACTTGATCTGGACATCGTCGCGGCGGTTGGCATCCCGGATTTTTCGGAGTTTTGTCTCAAGCCCTCTGTATGCCTCGCCAGCTTGGTCGGTGGGGTCGTTCAGCGTGCCGTGCAAGTCGCCGTCGATCACGGCGGAGGCTGTGGCGGCGATGGAGAGGGCTGTGGCGGCAATTTGGTCCCGCAGCATTTTGCCGGCTTGCCAGGAATTGATAACAAAAAGCATGCCATTTGTTACTAATGACATGACGACAAAGAGTAGGATTAGTTTTGTCCGGAATTTCATGTTTGCTGGAGGGGGTGGGGGTAGGCTAAGCGGCCGTGGTGGCTTTTGTAAGCGAGGATGGCCGAGCTTCGAGAGTAGCGAGGATTTTTTGAACGGTCGCCTCAATGGTCAATCCGTGCTTCGCGCGCAGGATTGGCACAGTGCCATGCTCGATGAACTGGTCTGGCCAGCCGATGCGGACGACCGGTGTCGTGATTTGTCGGTCGGAGAGGTGTTCGATCACAGAAGCGCCGAAGCCGTTCGTGAGGACATGGTCTTCCATGGTGCAGATCACATCGCAGCCGCCGGCGAAAAATTCGAGGGTCACGGTGTCGAGCGGCTTGATCCAACGGGCATTGATGACTGCCGTGGAGACACCAAGTTTTTCAAGTTCCTCTGCGGCGGGAATGGCGAGTTCGCACATATTGCCGAGGGCGAAGATCGCAGCCTTGGTGCCGTGCCGGATGACTTCTGATTTTCCGATTTCGAGGAGCTTGGGCTTTTTGGCGGGAACGGCGCCGGTTCCTATGCCTCGCGGGTAGCGGATGGCGCTTGGACCGTCGTGGTTCACCATTGTCCAAAGCATGTCCGTGAATTCCGCTTCATCCTTGGGCTGCATGTGAATGATTCCCGGAACTGGGCGCAGATAGGCGATGTCGAAAAGACCATGGTGTGTGGGGCCGTCATCTCCTGAAAGACCGGCGCGGTCCATGCAAAGGGCCACATTCAGATTTTGCAGGGCTATGTCGTGAATGATCATGTCATACGCGCGCTGCATGAATGTGCTGTAAATGGCTACGAAAGGTTTCAGCCCCCGAGTGGCCATGCCGCAGGCAAAAAGCGCGGCGTGCTCCTCGGCGATGCCGACATCATGGCAGCGCGCGGGATGGCGCTTGGCGAAGTTGATCAGACCGGTGCCGGTCGGCATGGCGGCTGTGATGGCGACAATCTTATTATTGTCGTCGGCGAAATCCGCGAGCTTCGTGCCCAGCAGTTCAGAGTAAGTTGGGGTGGGGGAGGCGATGGTCTCACCCGTATCGAGGTGGAATTTTCCAAGCCCGTGAAACTTGTCGGGCCTCTCCAGAGCGGGCGCGTAGCCTTTGCCCTTTTGAGTGAGGATGTGCAGAATGACTGGTTCGTTCTGGCTCTTTAAAAACTCGAAAGGCTGTGTGAGGAGCGGAATGTCATGTCCGTCGATCGGGCCGTAGTAGCGGATGCCGAGATCATCGAATATGACGCTCGGTGCGATGAGGCTTTTAAGCCCGGCCTCCGCCTTGTGAACGAGTTTGCGTGCGGTTTTTCCGCCGATCCACTCCACGAAGCGCGCCGCGTTTTCATGGAGGTTCGCATAGGCCGGGTTGGTGACGAGGCGGTTCAGGTAATCCGCCACAGCGCCCACATTTTTGGCGATCGACCACTCATTGTCATTGAGAACAATGATGAGCCGCTTGGTGGTCGCGGCAACATTGTTCAGGGCTTCAAAACTCACGCCGCAAGTGAAGGCTGCATCGCCTGCAACGCAGACGACATGCTCGTCGGAGCCTATCTGATCGCGCGCGGCGGCCATTCCCAGCGCGGCGGAGAGGGCGGTTCCCGCATGGCCTGCACCATAGCAGTCGTGCTCGCTCTCGCTGCGCAGAAGAAAGCCGTTAAGTCCCTCGTATTGACGGATCGTCGGAAAGCGGTCGAGCCGCCCGGTCAAAAGTTTGTGGACATAGCCTTGGTGGCTGACATCGAAAACGAACCTGTCCTTGGGCGTATTGAAGACGCGGTGCAGGGCAATCGTCAGTTCGACGACCCCGAGGTTGGGACCCAAATGACCGCCTGTCTTCGATAGCACGCTGATCAGTTCCTCGCGGATATCCTGCGCAAGGCGCGGCAAATCTTCCGCCGAGAGGGCTTGCACATCTTGTGGCGAATGAATCTTTGCCAGCAACGGGCCGGGAATTTGATCTGCCATGCCTCAGTTTTCTACTGTCTCAAATTCACTCAGCGCGACGCCTCCTCGGGCATTGCGTGTGATGACTTGAATTCTCTTCTCTGCGGCATCCAGCTTTTCCTGACAGTCTTTCACAAGGCTGATGCCCTCCTCGTAGGAATCGATGAGTTTTTCAAGCGGCAGGTTGCCATCCTCCATCGCACTGACGATTTCGGAGATCCGCTGCATTGCGGATTCAAGGGATGGAGTTTCTTTTTGGTTTTTTTGAGACATCGGACTTGGAAGCCTTGTAGCCGCATTACAACGAAATGAGCCGCTTCGCGCAATGCGTATATTGCGGGGCGAGGTAGATGGGTTCTGCATCGTAGGGGTTAGTCCCCATACCGCAGGAGAGGGACGGATTTTAAGGTGCGCGTCGTGAAAACTTCGAACCTTTCCAAAACGTCATTCCACTCAGCAATCCTGCCCGCGCTCCTTGCCGCAGGAATCGGATTCTCCGCCCTTCAGGCTTCTTCAGGCGAAAAAGCTCCCGCAACCAAATCCTTTGAAGTCCCGCTTTTCTCGGGAACGCAGAGCCGCCTCGAGGGAGTGCTCTCCAAAAAAGAATACGCCTTCAAGCTTCCCGAGCATGTCAACTTGGAGCCGGGCAGTGAACTCACGCTGGTCTGGCATGCCTCGCCCCTTTTGCTGCCGGATGTCTCGACCATGAGTGTTCAGTTGAACGACCGTGAGGTCACAAGCGTGCGCCTCGGGACCAAAAAAGACACTCCCGATGCCCAAGATCGCGGCAAAATTTCGGTTCCGCTCGCCCCGGATATGCTGCAACCAGGCTGGAATCGCGTGATCGTGAGTTGCCTCCTGCAGACAACTCTTTCTCCCTGCCGCGATGTGGACAATCCTGCGTCATGGGTTGAACTGGACATGGGCAGCGGCGTGCGGGTGGCTTGCGCTGTCGCGCCCCTCTTTCCCGAGTTGCAGCGATTTCCGGAATCCCTCGTCGAACCCGCTCTGATGAATCTTGCGGAGTTCCGCCGCAAGGCATCCAAGGACCATCCCGAGCCCGTTGTCTCGATGCTCGTTCCGTCCGATGCCGGTGAGGCGGAACTCCGTTCCCTGCTGATTGCGTCGGCTCGCATGGGCCAGACAATTTACACCGAGCCGAATGCCGTTCAGGTGAAGGATGTCGATTCCTTCCCAGTCGAGTCGATCGCCAGAAGCGGTCTCTTGATCGCGCTTCGCTCCAACCTTTCAAAGACTCCACTTCCGCCGGAAATTCAAAAAGCCATCACATCACTTGGCGAGGGCGAAGGCCTGCTGGCGGAGATCATTACAGGTCCGTCAGACGCACAGCTGCGTTGGATTATTGTCAGCGGAGCGGATTCCGATGGGCTCGAAAAAGCCGCGCAGACCCTCGGCAGCGAAATAGCCCTCCGCAATGTGCCAGCGAATCCTTGGGTCATTACTTCAGCGCCTGTCATTTCACCCATCGCCGAGAAGTTGGCGCAACCTCCCGCCGGGCCGGTGGCTTTCGATACCCTGCGCGACGGCTCTGTGACATTGCGTGGACTTTTTCGAAATCAAACCTCGCGCGACATCAATTTACCCCCGGGCTATCAGACGACACCCGGTGGCTATATGGAAATCGACCTCGCCCACTGCGGAGCGCTCGAAAAAACCTCGGCGCTGGAGTTGCGTTTGAATGATGTCGTGGTCGGCAGCATCGCTCTCACTCCGCAAAATGCTGTAGGCACCCGCCAGCGTCTTCTGATTCCTGCCGGTATCACGGGTCGCGATCCCTCGAAGCTCTCTGTCTCGAGCTATCTCGATATTGGAACCGTCGATTGCGCCCATCGCAATGACGAGCGCGCCTGGTTGGACTTGGGTGGGAATTCGACGGTGAATTTTCATGCGGCTCCAGTCTCGATCAATGATCTCAGCCGTCTTGGCCTTCTCTGTCTCCGCGATGCATTTTTAAGGCGCGCGGCGATTCTTGTCCCGGCTGAGAGCAGTCCAGAGCGCAACGAACTCCTTAAAACCATCGGCATGCACCTTGGTCGCCAGCTTGCCGATATGCCGGTGCTCTGGCCTCAGGTCGCAACTTATGGCGCCGGACTTCCGCCCGACCCAGCGCGTCTGAGCGGTCGCTCGGGATTGATCCTGGGTTCCGCGTTCCAGTGGCCTCTGGCCTTCGGCAAAAATCTCCACCTTGCGATCGAAGGCGCAGAATCCCCAATCAGCTCGATCATGCTGCGGGGTGAACCCATCCCCGTCGTGGACTTCGATTCATCCCTCAGCTTTGTGCAACTTCTGCCATCACCTTGGTCGAAGGGAGAAATCTTCGCCACAATCGGTGGAGTGAGCGGATACGGCGGAAAAACGACGCTGGATCTTCTTACAGACCCCAGTTTGTCCGAACGCCTCAGCGGCACAGTGGCAGCGGCCGATGCCAGCGGTCGTGTTATCACCTATGATGTGCGATTCATTCAGGAAGTCTCGCTCTCGAATCACATCCGCATGGGATTCTCATCGGGGACGACGCCGGCTGACATTGAAGACCGGCGTATGGATAAGACAGAGGCAGGGTTCATGACCCAGAGTGTGAACTACTGGATCGCCGGGGCATCGTTTGCCATCATGGCTGGGATTTATATCATCCAGCGCTTACTGGTTCGCCGCCGCAAAAACAATGGGAATGGAGACGAACGGTGAAAAGTATCCTCTCTTTGGCCGCGATGGCGCTTGTTTTTGCAGCGACGCAGGCCCCTGCGGCTTCCAGCACCCTGTTGATCTACGACACGCTCTCGAAGCCATTCTCACTCGTGAACGAAATCGCTCCGATTCAAATGAGCCTCACTCCCTTTGAGACGCATGTGGAATCTCTCACCGATACGAAGGTAACGG
>CANKXQ010000081.1 GCA_947487745.1 Spartobacteria bacterium
GTGTTCTCGAGCAGTCTTGCAGGATGTGCATGAGAAAAGAGACTCCTCCAAGATCCGTGCGGCGGGCGGTCAAGAAAGCCAAGGCAGACCAGGTATCAGGAATTCGGTGGAGAAGTTCGGGAATCCACTCGCGAATGCCTGCTCCATCGAGTTGAAACTCCGGGAAGTAATCGCCCCTGCGATTTTCGAACGAGATGGAGAGTATCTTTCCTTTGAGCTTGAGATTGTGGATGGTCTGGCGAGAGGCCAAGCCAAGGCGTTCTTTGATTTCTTCCGACGTCAGCAAGCGTCCTGTTGTTTTCAATACTTCGATTTGACTGTTCGTGCCCCGTTTTTTTAAGGCGCCACGGAGGGAGTCGATATCGTTTTCCTTCGGCGGATGAATCGTGAGATAGGACGCAAAAACATCAGCAAGATCGCCTGCGGAAAGGTTGAACCTGGCAAGTAATTGAAAAACAGATTGTTTATCAAAGCTTGGATCGAGCGCGAGCTGTTTAGACATAATGGACGAATAAATTTGATTCGTCCATTTGTCAATCCATCAACCTGCGCTCGGCGCGACTTTTTAAAGAGCTGAGACCTTTTGCAAAGCTTGGAGCGATGCCATGGCGCGGCCTTCGTTGAGGGAGGCTTCGGCGAGGTTCCAGCCTGATTGGAGGTTGGGAGCTTTACCCGCGACGACGAGGGCTGCGGCGGCGTTGATTTGGACGGCTTGGCGGCGTGGGCTGCGGTCTGAGCCATCGAAAATCGAGAGGAGGATTTTTGCGTTTTCGGCGGCTTCGCCTCCGAGGAGGGCTTCGGGGGCCATGGGGGTGATTCCGACATCCTGCGGATGGATTTCAAACTCGCTGAGAGAGCCATTTTCGAGGGCCATGACCATGGTTTTGCCCAGGGGCGAAACTTCATCGACTTGGAGGGCGTTCGGTCCTGTTCCATGCGCGGCCCACGCGCGTGTGCGCTTAAGCTTTTGAAAAACTCCGGCGTAGGTTTTGATGAGATTTGGATTGAAGACTCCTGCGAGCTGGAACTCGGGTCTGGCAGGGTTCAGCAGGGGGCCGATGATGTTGAAAATGCTGGCACTGCCGCGTTGGGCGAGAAGTTTTCTGACCGGGACGACTGCTCGGAATGCGGGATGGCAGGCCGGGGCGAAAAGGAAGCAGCAACCGGCCGCTTCCAAGGCTGTGGCTATGGCTTCCGGGGGCAGGTCGATTTTCACTCCGAGGGCTTCGAGGACATCGGCTCCGCCGGATTTCGAGGTGATGCCCCGGTTTCCGTGTTTGATGACTTTGGCTCCGGCTCCGGCGACCACGAACATGGAGGCGGTCGAGATATTGAAAAAGCCCGCTCGGTCTCCGCCGGTGCCGCAGACATCGATGCAACCCGCACCTGAGAACGGTAACTTTAAAGCGTGTTCCAGCAGGACTTCAACGAAGCATGCGATTTCCTCCGCCGACTCTCTGCGTTTGTGCAGAGCTTGAAGAAAATCCGCCCGCATCTCGGTGGCCTGCCCCTCATCGAGGAGCAGGTCGCAGGTGGTTTGTATCTCGGAGAAGGTGAGGGGATTTCCCTCTTCTGCGCGTTTTGTGAGTTGCGGGAGTGTCATTCCCAAGCGGGTCTCAGGGCACTTTGACCGGTTTGAGTTTCCAGATGTCCTTCGCGTATTCGCTGATGGTGCGGTCGCTGGAGAACTTGCCGACGCGTGCGGTGTTGAGAACGGCCATTTTCGCCCAGCGGGCTTTGTCTTGGAATGCGGCGGATACCTTTTCCTGCGCGTCGCTGTAGGCGGCGAAATCCGCGAGGCACAGGTAGGGATCGTGGTAGATCAAGTTGTCGCGCAGAGGAGTCAGGATGTCGGCGCTTTCGTCTCCTGTGAAGTAATCCGATCCGAGCCAATCGATGATGGCGGCGAGTTCGGGATTCGCGCGGTAGTAGTCGCCGGGGTTGTAGCCCTTGGCGAGGAGTTCGTGCACTTGCTCGACGGTATTGCCGAAGATGAAGATGTTTTCTTCGCCGACTTCCTCAAGGATTTCGACATTCGCGCCATCGAGTGTGCCGATAGTGAGCGCGCCGTTGAGGGCGAGTTTCATGTTGCCCGTTCCCGAGGCTTCTTTTCCGGCGGTTGAAATCTGCTCGGAAAGATCGGCGGCGGGCACGATACGCTGCGCCAGCGAGACGCGGTAGTTCGGCATGAAGGCGACTTTGAGTTTGTCCTTGATGCGTGGGTCAGAGTTGATCTTGGAGCCGACGGCATTGATCGCTTTGATGATCCGCTTGGCCATTTCATAACCTGGAGCGGCCTTGGCTGCGAAAATGAATACACGCGGCGGGATGTCGAGATTTGGGTCCTGCAGTAGGCGGCGGTAGAGCGCGAGGATGTGCAGGAGATTCAAATGCTGGCGCTTGTATTCGTGAAGGCGCTTGATTTGCACATCGAAGAGCGCCGTCGGATCGACCTTCACGCCGCACTCATCGAGGATTCTTCCGGCGAGGCGCACCTTGTTGGCGTGCTTGACGGCCATGAATTCCTCGCGGAATGAGGCCTCATCAGCGAGTGGTTCGAGTTTACGGAGTTTGTCGAGGTCGCGCTCCCAGCCATGTCCAATGTGGCGGCAAATGAGGTCGGAGAGTCGTGGGTTGCAGGCCACAAGCCAGCGGCGGGGTGTGATGCCATTTGTTTTGTTTTGGAATTTCTTAGGATAGAGGGCGTCGAATTCCGGGAAAAGATGCTCCTTGAGCAGTTGGGTGTGAAGTGCGGCTACGCCGTTCACGGAATGGCTTCCGACGACGCTGAGATGGGCCATGCGGACCATTTGCTCTTGGCCCTCCTCGATGAGCGAGAGGGTGCGTTTTTTGTCCGTGTCTCCCGGCCATTTGGCTTCGACTTCATCGAGGAAAGTTTTGTTGATATCGAAAATGATCTGCAGGTGGCGCGGCAGAACTTTGCGGAAGAGGCTGACGCTCCACTTCTCCAAGGCTTCTGGCATGAGCGTGTGGTTCGTGTAAGCAAATGTGCGGCGCACGATCCCCCAAGCTTGAGGCCAAGGCAGTTCTTTTTCGTCGATGAGCAAACGCATGAGCTCCACGACGCCAATGGCTGGATGGGTGTCGTTGAGCTGGATGGCCACTTTATCCGGGAATGTTTCCCAGTCGGTGTTGTCTTTTTCGAAGCGGCGAATGATGTCGCGCAGCGAGCAGGCGACGAAGAAGTATTGCTGGATGAGGCGGAGTTCCTTGCCGGCTTCGGTGTGGTCGTTCGGGTAAAGGACCTTGCTGACCGTTTCGGCCATATTTTTTTGCTGCACGGCCTGCTCGTAGCCGCCGCGATTGAAGGCTTCGAAATCAAACTCCTCGGGGGCCTTGGACTCCCACAGGCGGAGGAAATTCACCGTCTCGGTGCCGTAGCCGGGAATCGGAATATCATAGGGAATACCGATGAGCTTGCGGAAGTCCGACCAGACGCTGGTTGTCTTGCCAAGGCCGTCGGTATGCGTCTCGATATGTCCGTAAATCGGGATTTCCTGCGAGTGCTGCGGACGGATGATTTCCCATGGAGAGCCGTATTGAATCCAGGCGTCAGGGAGTTCCACTTGGTAGCCGTTGCGGAATTCCTGTTTGAAGAGGCCGTATTCGTAATGAATGCCGTAGCCGACAGCGGGGAGGTCCAGCGTGGCGAGGGAGTCGAGAAAACAAGCTGCCAAGCGGCCGAGTCCACCGTTGCCGAGGGCCATGTCGTATTCCTCGTCGCGGGTCTCCTCAAGCGGGTGGCCCAGTGTTTCCAAGGCTTCGGAGACTTCTTTCAACACACCGGCATTGATCATGTTGTTCACAAAAAGCCGTCCCATGAGAAATTCCATGGAAAGATAGTAAACCCGGCGCACATTGCCTTCTGAATGGACGGCCAATGTTTTCATCATGCGTTCGATGATGACTTTTTGAATCGCCTTGGAAGTGGCGATCCACCATTCGCGGCGCGAGGCGGATACGGAATCGCGGGCGAGGCCGAATTTCAGTTGGTCGATGATTTCCTGCTCAAAGCTGATTGATTTGTCCTTTTTCATAAATTTCCCTGCTTCCTTTGTATTGGAGGAGTTCTGTTCGGCGAGCAAAAAGTCACCGTTCGACGTGCCGATTCCGGGATGCGCAATTTGCGCCTATCCGATAAGCTCTTCGAGTTCGGCGACTCGCTTCGAAAACAAATCCAGCGTGGCTTGCACGGGCGAGGGAGTGCTCATATCCACGCCGGCTTCGCGCAGTGTTTCGACCGGGAAGCGACTGCCACCACTTCGGAGGAATCCGAGATAGCGCGTCGCATCGCCCGTTTCCAGAACCTGGGTTGCCAGTGCCACGGCGGCCGAGAGGCCTGTGGCGTATTTGTAAACATAGAAAGCGTTGTAGAAATGAGGGATTCGCAGGCACTCGAGCTCCAGTTCGCTATCGATCGCGAAACGCGGGCCGAAGTAGTCGTTCAAGAGCTTTCGATAGATGCCCTTGAAGCTCTCCAAGGTCAGCGCCTCGCCTGCCTCCTCGGCCGCATGGGCCTCGCGTTCGAATTCAGCGAACATCGTCTGCCGATAAAGCGTGCCCCGAATATCGTCGATCTGGCGGTTTAAAATAAACGCCTTCATCGCGCGGTCATCCGTCGTTTTCAGCAGATGCTCGGTGAGGAGCACCTCGTTGAAAGTGGACGCCACCTCGGCAAGGAAAATGGGATATCCGTAATTCTGGTAAAGCTGCGCTCCCCGCGCATACCAGGTGTGCATCGAGTGCCCGGCCTCGTGCGCGAGCGTGTAGATATCCGAGAAAACATCCGCCTTGTAGTTCATCATGATGTAAGGCGGGCTCGTGAATGTGCCGTAGGAAAAGGCCCCGCTGCGCTTGCCTTTGTTCTCGTAGCGGTCGCACCAACGGCCATCGAGCAGTCCGTGCCTGAGGGTGTCTGTGTATTCTGTCCCAAGTGGGGTGAGGGATGCCATCACCCGCTCCACGGCTTCGTTCCACGAGACATTGGTCTTCACATTGCCGACCATGGTCACATAGGTGTCGTAGTGGTGGATTTCCTCAAGTTTCAGCACGCGGCGTCGGAGTTCGAAATAGCGGAAAAGCGCATCCAGATTGCCTCGCACGGTCGAGATGAGGTTCTCGTAAATCGTCGTGGGCACATCATCGGCGAAGAGTGCGGCCTCCCGTGCCGAGGGGTAATTCCTAGCCCTGGCGTAGAAAACATCCGCCCGCACCGAGTTCGCGAGGCTGGATGCCAGGGTGAACCGGTGCTCCGAAAACTCCTTGTAGAACTGGTGGAACGCGGACTTGCGCACTGCCGGATCCCTCTGTTGAAGGAAGGACGAGAATGAACTCTGGGTCAGCTCCCGATCATTACCCTCGCCATCCTTCAGCGTTCCGAAAAGCATGTCCACATTGGTGAGCTGGGAGAATGTCTCGCTGTGTCCGCGCACGGTTGATGATCCCAGTGCCAGCAGGCGTTCCTCAGCTGCGCTCAGAGTGTGCAATTTGCGGCGACGCAATTTGCGCAGCGGAATCCTCCAATCCGCCAAGGCGGGATCAGCAAGGAAGGTCTCGAATTCACCATCCGGGATTTCTTGGATTTCCGGCGAGATAAAGGAAAAGGCCTCCCCGACGCGCACCATCAGGCTGTCCAGACGGGCCTCGCGGGAGAGCGCCTCGGCATTTGAGCTGTCGCCGGAAACGCACAGGGCCGCGTATTGGTTCAGTTGATCGACAAGCAGGTCGATGCCTTTTTCAAATTCCAGACATTTCGCCAATCCCGCTGCAGACTCCCCTAGATTGCCCCGGAAGCTTGTGACGCCAACATAAGACTTCTGCAGTTTGGAAAAATCCTCCTCCCAGCCCGCATCGCTTGTGTAGAGAGGCGTAAGGTTCCACTTGTCGGATTCTGGTATTTCGGTGCGGAGTGGCGTGTGCGCGCTGGACATAAGACAAGCATTCTACCACGGGCGGGCAAACTCGCAAAAGCCAGAATCCCCTCTGCGGGTGCAATCAGGCCTTATGGAAATCCGCAATCGTTTCCCAGAGCACTTTTTCTTTTTCACCCGGCGAGTCGGGGACCGTGATGCGCACCTCGGCGAAAAGGTCGCCGCGAGTATCAGCTGTCAGTGGCATGCCCATACTTGGCAGGCGAAACTTTTTTCCCGACTGCGTGCCTGCAGGGATCTTCAGTTTCACTCGTCCACTCAGCGTGGGAACCGTGACAGTGCATCCGAGAACAGCATCCCATGCTGGAATTTCGAGGTCGTAGTTGAGATTGGCGCCCTCGATTTCAAAGTCCGGGTGGCGTTGGTATTTGACCCGCAGGTAGAGATCTCCAGCTCCGCCGCCTGATGCGCCGGTGCCGCCGTGGCC
>CANKXQ010000082.1 GCA_947487745.1 Spartobacteria bacterium
GGGCGGCCCACGCGATTGGAGCCTGTGTGCAACCCATACAAGGATACAGAGCCATGGCAGGACAAGAAATACCGCGACGCCGGCCACGGTGACATCAAACAGGCGCTTGGCCACGCGATTCAAGGGACTCTCGAGTGGTTCCCTCCGGAAGTGGACGAAGTTCAAGCCGTCAATCTCCGCACTCCAAGCGCGCGCTCCGAAGCGGGATTCCAAGTCATCCCAGAAGATAAGCCTCGCGCCCTGACTCTCCGCGAGGTTCAGCGCGCGCATCAACTCCTGCGAGTCCGAGGGCGGTTCCATCCACATTAACACATCCGGCCGCTCGGTATGAAAAATCCGCTCCAGTTGGTCTGGAGAACCAAGCCGACTGCGAGCCATTTCAGTGGAACGAAAACCTTCCGGGGCGACAACGCCTGTGACGGTTATTCCCATGCGCTGCTGGCGTCTCAACCAGGCGGCGATCCGCTCCTCTTTGCGGAATTCGCTGTGCCGCGTGATTAGTAAAAATTTCTGCCTCGTGTTTTTTGAAAAAACCAGAGGCAGGACGAAATGCGGCATCGCAAGATTTGTGGCTGCCAAAGAGAGATAAAGAACAGGCAACCATGAAAACAGGAATATACGGGATATTTCCTTGTCTTTCGTGGCAACAAGAAACACAGCCATCACGATTCCCACAAAAAGCGTTTGCCGGCCCGCAAGGATCAACCGGGCGGGAAAAAGACCGGAGAGCTTCGCTGCATCGTCATCTGCACAGTAGGCAGCCCTTAGGAGGAGTGCGGCAACAGCGATTGCCCCATAGAGACTATACCCTTCGAACCCACCCACCATCTCCTTGCCAGCAAAGAGCGTGATAAAGGCAAACCACGCAGCAAAGCAAAGCGCCATGGAAGTGGCTTGGAACAAAGCATGGATGGAGACCGCTCCCCTTTGTCTTTCTCGAATCATTGTGGATCGTTGGGTGTTCTTGGGATTCTGTTCACCAAGCTATCTGGGATTGGACGCTCTGCTAATTCATTTTTGCTCGATTTGAGCCGTTTGGGGGATTTCAACCCCCATGCGATCCCTGCAATAGTTATGCTGTAAAGCTGCAACGAGGCGATTTGAAGCGGGAAGTCCACCAACGCGTGTAGCGTGACGCCCGCCAGCGAGAAAGCGCATGCGCCCGAAAGAAGGCGTCTCCCTTCGGCCTCTTTGTGCAGGCTTTGCCGGATGCCACAAAAAATCGCACCTCCCATGATTGCAAACCAAGCTGATGCTCCTGCCCAGCCCCATTCCATAGGAGTTTGCAAGGCATCCGAGTGGGCTTTGTCCCACCGGCCCTTGAGTGAACTCCCTGACTTGTGGCGATGAATGTCAAAGATTGTTTCAAATGTTCCCGGTCCGAATCCAAGGATCCCAGCAGAAGGAAGGGAGTTTTTTACAATAACCTCATAGGCCTGGTAGCGCCCATCCTCTTGTGGTGTGTTTTTCCAAAGTCCGATATCCCATCGCTTCAGCGTCGCCTCGACTCCGAAGGAAAAGGCAAGAGCCCCTGCCAGCGTGGTCAAAACAATAGCGAATCCGGCTAGAGAGATGGTGGTTTTGCGTTCAGCGCTTTTCCATTGCATCAAGCCCATGGCTATTCCCATTCCAAGGAGAAGGATCGCGCACACCACATTTGCGGCCCTCGAGACATTCACAAAACCTGCTGCGGCGGTTATCAAAGCGGCCAGCGTCCATAAGACCCTTTTTCCTTCGGAACCTCGATCCAGCCATGCTTTCAAAGCCAGTGCCGTGATCAAGGGAAGAACCAGATTGATAAACGCCCCGGCATTCGCGTGATAGCGAAAGACGGCAAAAAATGTTTGGCCCACATTGCGGTCAAGATCCCAAAAAATCGAGGGTGCGTTGGTGAGCCTTTGCGTTATCCCAAGAACGACCAAGCTCAATCCGGTGGATGCGAGAGTCACCCAGAGCCTCTTCCTCCACAGGCTGTTTTGAACCATATCGCAGGCTATAGAGAACGCGCCCAGAAGTCCCGTGCTTAAGAGAAGGGAGGGAACAACAAGGCCTGCTTCATAAAAACCGGGCCAACCGGGGAGGGGAGGAATCCTGTCGACAAAAACGCGTGCGCCTTCGATGAAACGCCGCTGAGCGTTCCAAGTCATAAACCAGCCTTGGACCAACAAAAAGACCACCGCCAGTCCTGCCAGCAAAGGGATGCGCGGCAGTCTTGACTTGGCAAGGAGTCCCAAGAGAAACAAGCCGGTATTGGCAAGGAGGAGCCATATTACTGCATCTCGGGACCATTCGCGTGTGCCTCCATACATCCAGGCGCTGAGCACGATGTTCCCAAGAAAAAACCATCGCGATGCGGCGAGGGGAAGTTCGGCAGGCTTCATTCGTTTCGGTGTCAATCACGCACCATAGGAATGCATATCCCGGAGCGTCAATGCGGTTGCAACAAGCAACGCCATGCGACATCGTGCTGGCAATGATCCTTTGGCGGTTTTTCCTCGGTCTTGTTGTCCTTGCTGTCACGGGCTGCTCCACCCATGGCGGAGCCGTTCCGGATAGGCTGAAAACCCGTCTTCTGGTGAGGGAAAAGCAGTCTCTTGATCGTGCCGCCATGGCTCGACTTGAGGCATCCCAAGAGCAGGAGGCTGCCGGTCTGATCGAGGTGGCTTTGCCTGAGCCCGACCTCTCCTGCCCTGTTGTCGAACTTATTCCATGGAAGGATTAATATCGATGAACTTTTCGCCTCAGAGGTTTCTATCTTTGATTCTGATCGGACTCGCACTCCTCAACGGTTGCACGGCTATGAAAACCGAGTCTCACTTTGAAGCCTTCGACGGACCGACCGAACGAGCTGCGTCATTCTATGTCTTGGAGAACTTTCACGCTCTGAATCTCCGTTTGGAAACCCGTCTTGCAGCCGATTTGAATGCCGAGCTTTCGAAGAGGGGGCTTCGCATGGCCCCCGATTCCCAAAAGGCGGATATCATCCTTGTGCCAACCCTCGGCCGCATTCGCACTGGCGATCGCCATGATCAAGAATCGTCCACAAACTTGCGTAGTCTCGAGACCGCTCGAACGCGCCTGCCATCCGCTTCGGCTGCGGGTATGACGCAAGCTCGGGAACGAAACATATCCCAAACTTTTATTGCATCGATCCACGCCGAGCCTGACTGGCGCGTTGGGCTTCTTCTCACAGCCTACGATCGCAAGGTCTTTGAAGAGTTCGACCCGCGCGGGAAGCTTTTGAATCCCTGCTGGAGGACCTATGCTTGCATGTCGATCGATGAGACATCGTGGCAGGCAGCGTCCCAGCCACTGATCGAAGCTATTGCTGAAAGTGTGGATGCTAATCTGCGTTAGAGACGCTCCAGGAGCTTTTGGTGGATGCCGTCGAATCCGCCGTTGCTGAAGACCACGACGATGTCGCCGGATTTCACAAGCGGCTTCAGGCGCTCGATAATCGCGTCGGCGGTCGGTTCGTAGTAGGCGGGCCTGCCAGAGGCGGCAATATCCGAGACCACGCGCTCGGGGTTCAAACGCTCGTTTTCAGGTAGTTGGTCGAGCCGGGCGATTTGGGAAATGAAGGCACCATCCGCATCGGCAAAGGCCTTGGGCAAATCCTCCTGAAATACCGCCCGGCGTGTGGTGTTCGAGCGCGGTTCAAAAAGCGCCCAGAGTCGCGCATTGCCGAATTTCTTGCGCAGGCCGGCGAGTGTTTCGCGAATGGCCGTCGGGTGATGTCCAAAATCATCGATGATCGTGATCCCGTTCACTGTGCCCCGCACTTCTTGGCGGCGTCGTATGCCTTGGAATGAAGCCAAGGCCGCGCGGATCTTGTCGGCAGGAATGCCGTAGTAGTGGGCGGCAGAGGCCGCCATCGCTGCGTTGCGTATGTTGAAATCCCCCGAGAGCGGGATGAAAAAAGTCTCGCCGAAAAGCTCGAAGCTGGAGCCCTCTGGCTTGTGGACGACATGCCGAATCTGGTTGCCGCAATTCGGCGAGAAGCCGACCTCCACAACCGGCGCAGGACATTTTTGAGCGGTATCGATGCAATTGGGATCGTCACCGTTCAGGAGAACCATGCCTTCGGATGGCACGATGTTCAGCAAGCGGCGGAAGCTGGTTTTGATCTCGTCGAGGTCGCGATAAATGTCTGCATGGTCGAACTCGATGTTGTTCACGATGACGAGTTCGGGCAGGTAGTGGACGAATTTGGACCGCTTGTCGAAGAAGGCGGTGTCGTATTCGTCGCCTTCAATGATGAAATACTTCGAGTCCCGCAGACAGGCTCCCTGACCGAGATTCGACGGAATGCCACCGATGAGGTAGCCGGGTTCGAGCCCAGCGGATTCAAAAATCCACGCCAGGATCGAGGTGGTCGTCGTTTTGCCATGCGTGCCGGTGACGACCAGATTGTGCCGCCCGCGCAGAACGAAATGACGCAGCGTCTCGGGCATCGAGAGGTAGAGCAACTTGCGGTTCAGAACGGCCTCCACAGCGGCATTGCCGCGCGACATGGCGTTCCCGATCACGATCAAATCCGCCGCCGGGATGTCATCCGGTTGGAAGCCTTTTGTGATGGCGACGCCCTTGGATTCCAGAAAAGTGGACATCGGCGGATAGACATTGTCGTCCTGGCCGGTGACCTTGAAGCCCTTGTCTTTCATCGCGGCCGCGACGGATCCCATCGCTGTGCCGCAGATGCCGAGAAAGTGCACATGCTGCGGGGTGTCGTTCATTTTTGAGATGGAGAGTCTGATTTCGAAGAGGGCGTGCGAAAGCGCATGAGAAGGATGATTTTTAGAACCATCACTGCGACGCCGACGAGGATGATTGGCAGCGTCCACCGCTTGGCGCGGGATGGATTAATAAACATCCTTTCTGTAGCGCTTCTCTTTTTTGAGAGCGTCCACATATTCCTTCGCTTGCTCGGCCGTCATGTTGCCATGGCGCTCGGCGATGGTGTGGAGTGCGGCATCGACATCTTTGGCCATGTTCTTCGCATCGCCGCAGACATAGAAATAACCGCCCTTTTGGAGCCAGTCGTGGAGTTCCGCGCCGTGCTCGAGCATACGGTGCTGAACATAGATTTTTTCGGCCTGGTCGCGTGAGAAGGCTGTGGTGAGCTTCGTCAAAACACCCGAAGCGTGGGCGGCTTCGAATTCGTCCTGATAGAGGTAGTCGGTGGAAGCCTTTTGATCGCCGAAGAAAACCCAGTTCGGTCCCTTGGCTCCCGTGGCCTTGCGTTCTTGAAGAAAGGCGCGGAAGGGTGCGATGCCTGTGCACCGGTGCCTGGGCCGACCATGATCACCGGAGCGTCGGGGTTTTCAGGCACGCGGAAATGTTTCGCCGTATGCACGAAGACAGGGACAGAGCCCGAGTCCACGCGCTCCGCGAGGTAGCTGGAGCAAACGCCCTCGCGGTCACGCTGGCTGTGCTCCACTTTGTAGCGGACGACAGCGACTGTGAGGTGAACGGATTCGCCAACGGCACGCTGAGAGGAGGCGATGGAGTAAAGGCGGGGCTGGAGCTTGCGAAGGACTTTGACGAATTCCTCGGGAGTGAAGCGGGCGGCGGTGAACTCTTGAAGCACATCCAGAACATCACGACCCCAGAGGAAATTTTCCAACGCAGCCTTTTCCTCGGGGAGGAAGAGGTTGGCGAGAAAAGCTCCCGAACTGTCCTTTTCGGCGACTGCCAAAAGAAGCTGCTTGGAAGGCTCCGTAAGGATGTAGCTCTTGGTGAGGGCATCACGCATGGAGGCTGGCGCGCCGTCTGCCGTGGTAACCTGCTCTTCGCCCGAAAATCCCAGTTCCTTGAGGACGAGTTCCACGAGAGTGGGATTGTTCGATGCAAAGACTCCCAGCGAGTCGCCGACTTCATAGGCGAGTCCCGAGCCTTCGAGCGAGATTTCAAAATGGCGTGTATCCTTGTTCGACCCTTCGCCCGTCAGTTTGCGATTTACAGACAGCTTGGCCGGAAAGGGGTTCTTGCGTGAGTAACCGGATTCCGTTGATGACATAGATTATTGATTAAAGGGATGTGGTGCTATTGGTGCAAGAGTGATTCGGTCTTCGTTCAAGCTCCGTGCACTCCTGCGGCGACTTTGAGTCGGAGGCCGTTGAGGCGAATGAAGCCTGTGGCGTCATCCTGGTTGTAGGCCTTCGTGGGATCAGCCTCCATCGTGGCGATGTGCGGATTGTAGAGGCTGAGCGGGCTCTTCACTCCTGCGGCGTGGATGCCTCCCTTGTAAAGTTTCACACGCACCGTGCCGCTCACATTTTTTTGCGACTCCGTCACGAGCGCCTGAATGGCCTCGCGCTCGGGCGC
>CANKXQ010000083.1 GCA_947487745.1 Spartobacteria bacterium
ATTTTCATAGTTGTTTTAAATGTTTCTGGTGGGTTGGCATCTTAAAGATTTGACCTCTCGTTTTTCAAGTTAACGTTGAGGATATTTTCTATAACCGATGAAGATGTCAATAAATCCTCGGTATCCACTGGCTGATACTCAACGATGGCTCGGGTTTTCTGAAAATCCTTCCGAATGGTCCTCGTCTGCAACTTTCCGACCGAGATGACTTCATACAACGCAGTGTGCTCAATGGGTGTAACGACCTTTGTGATGACGCTAACTCCTTTTTCCGAATCCTTCTCATTTTTCGTAGCCGATCAGACGAAAATAGGCCCCTTGGGCTGGATTGAAGCGGGCCTCGACTTTGACATTATAGAGTTCGGAATGTGCCTGAATGCCCATGCAAACCAGCAAGTGCTCTTCATTCCATGGCGCTTTGCTACTTTCGATATATCGCTGAAAAAGCCGCGTTCCCGGCTGGGGCCGCGTAGTTCAGCAGGTAAAAGCGTTGATCAATCCCTCGTTGTGAAAGGAGTCGGGTGAGAGAAGTTGACCACCGAGAATCTCCCTGCGGATTCAGGCATAGCCGGAGGGATCAACATCCAAGGAATAAAAGGAGGTGCGCTGATTTTTCGTATAAACCAACCACCCTCCGAATGAACCAGCACAGTTTTTTTATTTCTCTGGCGCTCCGCTTGGTTCTCCGCGCAAGCGCGCAAGAGGTCGATGCGTGTTTTGGGATCAAAGCCCTCAGCCGATATGGGCAAGCGGTCGAATTGCATAGCCATCGCGATGATGTCGTTCAACTCGGCTTGGAGAGAATCGGATTTTGCCAAATCGCGCTCAAATTTTTCGCGGGCGCTGCCGGTCAATTCGCCAAGCGCATAAGCGGTGATGCGTGGATCGTTCATAGGAGCCGAGCGCGGAGGCGTTTTTATCCATCCCGGCTGCGAAGCCGACGCGGTTAGGAAAATTCAACCCGAAAAGCCTCACCGGATCCTGCGGCGCAGGGCCGAAGGCGCTTTTCAGAGCCAAGTGCGGTGTCGCGCGCAGCCCCAGCAGCGCCAGATTATGGGCGGCCTCGGCGGGCAGGCAGAAAAGCAGCGGTCGCAGAAACGAGTGATACAAATCCATGGCTCCACCATCGGAATTGGCGTCGCGGTGGACAAACAAATCCCGCCGACCACACCCCCGACCCGCTTACGAATTGGCTTTTCGCTGGCATCATGGATACTTTGCCGGCCTAAAGTTTTCCCTCACTCTGAAAGAGGACAATTTCATTTTTCACGACCACCGGGGTCGGCGCTGGCCCGCGTTCAAGTTTCTCGCCGTTTTGGGAAGCCTGCTCGCGGCTGTGGCGTTGCTTGTTTTTTTCTGGTCACTTTTCGCGCCACCGCCTATCGATCATCCCGATTCCTTCAAGGCCGTGAGAGGGCAACTCCACGCATTCGCACGAAATCCCTCGCCGGCCATGGCGGCTGGCGACCGCGTTCTCTCACGCCTGCGCGTGGGCTTGCGTAATGCGAAACAACCCGCGCCCACACTCTCCAAAAACTCGCCTCCAATCGTGGCGGGATTTGTGGCCGGGCACGACAAGGCCTCGCTCGATTCCCTCAAAAAAAACCAAACCCTCGTAACTCATGTTTGCCCAGAGTGGCTCACATTCACCGACCCTTCAGGCGAAATAGCCGAGGAGCAGGACTCGGTGATGAAGGAGTTGGCCGGCCCGGGAAAATGGAAGCTGATGCCGGTGCTTTCCAATCTGGTCGGCGACGAGCGGATTCCCGAGGCTGTCGAGGCGTTGGCATTCGAAGACGAACAAACTCAACAAGCCTTCGCCGAAAAACTGGCTGAAAAACTCTCCGATGCCGGAGCCGCTGGCGTGCTCATCGATTGGCAGGAGGTCGAGCAAGGCAACGAGCAAGAGCTGGGAAAACTCGTTTCGTTTTTGGCCGATGAACTGCGCCGGCGTGGGCTCCAGACCTGGCTTTGCATCGAGCCCGACGGAGCTTTTCCCCTCTGGGATTTCCAAAACCTCGCCGCGCATGTGGACCACTTCGTCGTGCTTCTTCACGAAGAGACGGGATACACCGACCCCGCCGGTCCGATTGTTTCACTGGATTGGTTCCAGAGTTGGGTGGATGTCATTTCCGAATCCGCCAGCCCCGCGAAGTGGGTGGTGGGAATCGGCGTTTACGGCCATGACCGCGCCGAGGGAAAAATCGAGGCCGAGGAAATCTCCTTCGCCGACGCGGTCAGCCGAGCGGGCAATGCCAGGTGCGAAGGCGTCGCCAGCACGGCTGCGTCCTTCAACGCTAATTTTTCATACTACTTTGCCGGCAGGGCCCACGAAGTTTGGTTCCCAGATGCCGCCACTTTCGCGAATCAGTGGAACGCCGTCCAAATCGCCAAGCTCGGTGGCATCGCCATCAATCGTCTTGGCTTCGAGGATCCGGGCATTTGGCAAATCATCGCCTCCGGCGAAAAAACCAATTCCTCGGCGCTTGGAAACGAGATTGCCGGCGGATATGCCGTGACCTCGATCGGCACGGGCGAGTTGGTGAATCTCGATCCCACCTCCTTTGCGGGACGGCGCACTTTTTCACAGGATGCCGAGGGGAAAATTTCCAGCAGTTATGTCGAGTTCCCCGCGCACCCTACACTTTTCCGCATGGGAGGCCACCAAGCAAACCGCGTGAGCATCACATTCGACGACGGCCCTGATCCTGATTGGACGCCCGCCATACTCGATATTCTCAAGGAACGCGGCGTTAAAGCGGTGTTTTTTGTGATTGGAAAAAACGCCGAGCTTTATCCCGACCTGCTCCGCCGCATCGCCGATGAGGGCCACGAAATCGGCAACCATTCCTTCACTCACGCGAACCTCCGCGAGTTACCGGAATCCCTCGTGAACCTCGAGCTAAACGCCACCCAGCGCCTGGTCGAATCCCTGATTGGCAGGTCCACTGCGCTGTTCCGGCCGCCGTTCAATGCCGATGCACACACGTCCGATGTCGAAGACCTCAAGCCGATCCGCATAGCGCAGACTCTCGGCTATATGACGGTTCTGGAAAGTATAGATCCTTGCGATTGGCAGGAGCCGCCGCCCGAGGAATTGCTAAAGCGCGTCAAAGACCAGCGCGGCGATGGAAATATCATTCTCCTGCACGACAGCGGTGGCGACCGGAGTTCGACCGTCGCGGCGCTGCCCATGATCCTAGATTATTTGGAAGAACGCGGCGACGAGGTCGTGCCTATTGGGGAGTTGATCGACATCGACCGCGATGGCATTATGCCGCCGGTTTACTCCAACTCTCACCCCGTCGCATTTTTGGCCAGCGGCGCGGGCTTCAGTTTCCTCCGCGCGTTGCGGTCCGCGTTTTTTGGATTTCTGATTGTCGCCAGCGTCTTAGTGCTTGTGCGGACTCTGATTGTTTTGGCTCTGGCGCTCCGGCACCGCTCAAAATCGAGCCCGAACTCGAATCCAATTTTCCCCATTTCGATTTTGATCCCCGCCTTCAATGAGGAAAAAGTCATCACCCGCACTATCCGGTCAATGCTGACCTCCGATTACGCGGGTCCAATGGAAATCCTCGTCGTGGACGATGGTTCCTCTGATCAAACGGCTGAAATGGTCGAAGCTATCCAAGACCCGCGCGTGCGGTTGATCCGCCAGCAAAACCTCGGTAAGGCCCACGCCCTGCAAAACGCCGTTAGCAATGCCAAGTCCGAGATTTTGATTTTCGCCGATGCCGATACTCAATTCGACCTCGAGGCGCTGCGACACCTCGTAGGAGCTTTGCAGGATGAAAAAACCGGCGCCGTCTCGGGACAGGCCCGGGTCGGCAATCCCAGGACCTTTGCAGCCCGCTGCCAGGAGATCGAGTATCTCTGCAATTTCAACCTCGACCGGCGCGCTTATGCCGCGTGGAACTGCATCACGGTCGTGCCCGGCGCGATCAGCGCCATCAAGCGCGAGGCCATTGACGCCGCTGGCGGAATCTCGCTCGATACGCTCGCTGAAGATACCGACCTCACTCTGGCCATACACCGCGCCGGCTACCGGGTGGAATACGCACCGCAGGCCCTCGCCCTCACCGAAGCGCCCGAGACTTTCGCCCAACTCTCCCGCCAGCGCTTCCGCTGGGCCTTTGGGACGATCCAGTGCGTGTGGAAACACCGCGACCTGGTTTTCAATCCCCGCTTCAAGGCCCTCGGTTGGTTCAGCCTCCCATCGATCTGGTTTTTCCAAGTCCTTCTCGTCGCCCTCGCGCCGCTCATCGACCTGCTTTTTCTGAAATCCCTGCTCCTGGGCCACGGGAGCGACACCCTGCCGTATTTCCTCAGCTTTTTGCTTTGCGACATGGCGCTCGCGGCGGTGGCGGTGAAGCTCGAGGGGCTGCCCGCGCGACTTGCCCTGCGAATCATTCCACAACGCTTTCTCTACCGCCCGCTGCTGAGTTGGGTGATCTGGAAATCCCTCCTCCAAGCCATGCGCGGCGCGTGGGTGGGTTGGGGCAAACTCCCGCGCACCGCCGCCGTCCCCTTCAAGCCATGAGACTTCTTTTTTCGATCGCGATTTTCTTTGCCTGCGCCGCAGCCCTCGCCGCGCCAAATCCCTGGCCGAACCCCGACGAAAAAGGAGTCCGCTTCGGTGCCTACATGGATTTCGGCGAAACCGAGGACGCCGTAACGCTCGAAGGCATCGAGAAATTTGAAAAACTCGCCGGCAAACGCCCCGCGATCATCGCCTCGTCGAGCTATTGGGGCGAACAAAGTTTCCCCGCCGCGAACCTCCGCCTCATCAACCGCCACGGTGCTGTGCCGCTCATTTTCTGGTCGCCGTGGGACAAACCCTACGAGCAAAACAAAGGCCCCGACAGGTTCGGCCTCACTGAAATCCTCGCTGGCAAATGGGACGCCTACATCGATCGCTGGGCTGATGGTGCGCGAGAGTTTGGCAAACCCTTCTTCGTCTCATTTTGCAACGAAATGAACGGCTCCTGGTTTCCATGGTCAGGCTGTTTCTACGGCGGACGCAACGGCAGCCCCGACATTTTCAAAAAAAACTGGCGCCATGTCGTGGACCGCGTTCGCGCCAAGGGAGCCGACAACATCATCTGGGTCTTTCATGTGAACGCCTTTCCTGGCAAAAACGATGTCTGGAATATGATGGCCTCCTACTACCCCGGCCCCGACTATGTGGATTGGTTAGGAATCAGCATCTACGGTCAGCAATTCCGCAACGACCACGCGTGGGCGCACTTTCGAGACCTCATCGGCTGGCCAATGAAAGAGCTCTCCGCCGTCGATCTCAAGAAACCGATAATGATCGCCGAGTTTGGCGTGGGCGAATTCCCGAAAAACGGCAACAAAGCCGATTGGTTCACCGAGGCTCTTGCCATCATCCCGAAGAACCCCCACATCCGCGCCGCCGTCTACTGGCACGAGCGCTGGCAAAACCAAGACGGCTCCTTCAGCAACCTACGCATCAATTCCTCACCCGCCGCCCTCGAAGCCTTCCAACAAGGCATCGCCGCGCCAGAGTGGATTTCTGCGCCGGACCGGCCCTGATTTTTTAAAAAACCGGCACACACCATCTTGCGCTCGGCGCGAGCCTGTCCGTTCATGACGACCTATGAAAAAAGCCCTCGGTATGAACCGAGGAGATCGGTTACACATAGACTGGGGAGGAGTCAGAGCGCCAGAGGGGTCAGATGACATGAAAGCCTTTTGCAGCCTCGCTCTGCGGTCATTTTGAGCTTCTGAAGCGCATATAATCGATGGTCAGAGGGGTCAGGCATAAATTCTTGATATTTAATCACGCTAATCACGCTTTTGAATCCATCAAACCCAAGAATTGGCCTCGCATTTTGACGCACTGGGTTTCGCGGAGTTGCCGCAGTGTCATCGCTATGAGGTGCTGATGCCGACGAGGGAGTCGGCGTTCCGGTCGAGAAGTTTTCTCTGTGTCTTGGTGTCTCCGTGAGAGGCTTGTGCAGCAGGCGATGTGGTGGAAACGCCGTGACGATTGAGCTTGGTTTAAAAAAGCTAAAAAAGAGCATTGCATGATATCATCGGTGATGTCATTTTTGACGAGTGGAGATTGTGCAGGATACAAATGTTTTCGTCTCAGCGCTGAGGTCGCAGGATGGAGCGAGCGCTGCTGTTTTGGATCGTTGCTTGGCTTTGATTGATCAAGCGTATCTGGGGGCTTCCCTTTACTTGGAATACGAAGAATTGATCTCGCGAGACAGCGTGTGGG
>CANKXQ010000084.1 GCA_947487745.1 Spartobacteria bacterium
AGGATTCCGTAATGCGGGCAATGCCTCAAGCAATTTTTTCAAGCCGGACTCGGGAAGGTTCATTTTCAAACCGACGAGATCCCTCGCGGCGAGGGCGCCTTTGAGGAGAAGCGAGAGGTGACTTATTTTTTCCCGCTTCCATTCATTCTCCCACGCGGAGCGGTTTGCAAAGAGCGCGGGATAGGATTCCATGAGCGTGTCCACGATACGGAGTTTGTTCGCGCGGAGCGACGATCCGGTCTCTGTGATATCCACAATCGCGTCGACGAGATCTGGCACTTTGACTTCCGTTGCTCCCCAAGAAAATTCGACCTCGGCTTTCACTCCGGCGCGTTCGAAGAAGCGGCGGGTTATGCCGACCGCCTCGGTGGCGACGCGCTTGCCATCAAGGTCGCGGGTTGATTTGACCGGAGAATCCTCGGGCACAACGAGCACCCAGCGGGTCGGATTCGCAGTGGCCTTGCTGTAGGGAAGTTTGACGACCTCTTCGACCTCCGAGCCATTTTCCTCGACCCAGTCATGTCCTGTGATCCCACAGTCCAGATACCCATGCTCGATGTAGCGGCTGATTTCCTGGGCGCGTAGGAGGCGGATGCGAAGCTCGGGGTCATCCACCGAGGGCCGGTAGGAGCGGCTGGAGCCGGAAATCGCATAGCCCGCTTTTGCGAAGAGGGCAATCGTTGGCTCCATAAGGCTGCCTGAGGGAAGGCCGATTGTAAGAAATTTTTGTTCCATGAGAACTGCTGAATTTGAATTTTGGGTTGTAAGTGGTGAAAAGATTGGTTTTGCCGGATCGTCAGATCGTTTGGGAAAGAAAACCGCCGTCGATGCGGATGTCCGTGCCGGTCACGAACGAGCTGGCATTCGGGCTGGCCAGGAAAATGACGGCGCCGGAGAGTTCCTCGGCCTCGCCGAATCGCGCCATGGGCGTGTGACCCAGAATGGCTGCGGCGCGGGGAGTGGTCGAGCCGTCGGGATTGAAGAGGAGGCGGAGATTTTGTTCGGCGGGGAAGAATCCGGGAGTAATGGAATTCACGCGCACGCCGGAGGTCGCCCACTCGCGAGCGAGGAAGTTGGTAAGATTCAGAACCGCGGCCTTGGCGGCGGAGTAGGCCACCACGCGGGAAAGAGGAATGTGTGCGGAAGCGCTCGCGACATTGATGATGCTGCCGCGACCTGCCTCTACCATCGCTTGGCCGATGACTTGGCATGGAAGCAGCGCGCCGCCGACGAGGTTGAGATCGAAGCTTGCCGTCCAGTCCTCGGCGGCGATCTGCGAGAAGGGATTTTCAGGCGTCACTGTGACGCGAGGGTCGTTTCCGCCGGCGGCATTCACGAGGACGGATGGGACGCCGAAGCGCTCGGTCGTTGCTTTAAGAAGTTCCTCCAGGCTCTCGCGGTCGGTGGCATCGCATTCGATGAATGCAGCGCGCCCGCCGGTTTTTTGGATTTCTGCCGATCGTTGGGCACCGCGTTCCGCATTCCGTCCAGCGACCACCACAATGGCTCCGGCGGAGGCGAGGGCGACCGCCATGCTGCCGCCGAGGACGCCTGTTGCGCCAATAACCACAGCCACTTCTTCAGAGAGATCAAAAAGGTTTGTTGCCATATATTGGCCAATAAAAACAAAGCCGCCTGCGCCCGCACGGTTTTTTTTGACTTGGACTCGCGGATGCAGCGGTAAAAATGCCCCGCTCATGTTGAAGGATACCCAAAACGAGCGCGACGAGCGGCGTATGCCGATTGATCGTGTGGGAGTGAAATCGCTGCGCTACCCGCTGCAAGTTCGCGACAAGGAGCACTCGGTTCAAAGCACGGTTGCCAACATTCAGCTCACGGTCGACCTGCCACACCACTTCAAGGGCACGCACATGAGCCGCTTCATTGAGGTGCTCTCGGAGCATGGTCCCGTGATCCATGTGGAAAACATCCGCGACATCCTTGAGAAAATGTGCCGCCGTCTTGAAAGCGGTTGCGCGCATCTCGAAATCGAATTCCCTTTTTTCCTCGATAAAAAAGCCCCTGTGACCGGAGCCGTTGGATTAATGGATTACTCCGTGCGCTTCAGCGCGACCCTTGAAAACGGACGCATGGATTTTGTTGTCACCACCATCGTGCCAGTCACCACGCTGTGCCCGTGCTCAAAGGCGATCAGCACCGCTGGCGCGCACAACCAGCGCGGGCATGTGACACTCTCTGTGCGCTGTAAAAAGCCGATGTGGATTGAAGACATGGTGCGCCTCGCCGAGGAGTCCGCCAGCGCCGAGTTGTTCAGCCTGCTGAAGCGTCCGGATGAAAAACATGTCACCGAGCAGGCCTATGCGAATCCGGTTTTCGTCGAGGATTTGGTGAGGAATGTCGCCGTTCGCTGCGAGGCTGATCTGAACATCCTCTGGTATCGCGTGGAGGTGGAAAACTTCGAGTCGATCCACAATCACAGCGCCTACGCGCTCATCGAGAAAAAAGGCGTCTGACGCTCAGGCTTCGTTGATTTCTTTCTTCTGGAGTTTGGCAACGAGGAATCGAAGCAGGCCAACACCGGCCAGCGCGCCACACATATCCGCAAGCCAATCCTCCAAGCTGAGCCCCGAGCGCCCGGGAATGAATTGCTGATTGTATTCGTCAAGCGCACCGAGAAGTCCCATTACCACCGCCACGGCCAAGAGCAAACGGATGCCGTGCAGCTTGGCGAGCAGACGCAGGGAGGCTGCCAGAGTCGTCGCTCCTCCCAAGAAAAAGACGAAGTGCAGGATTTTGTCCTGCTGAGGAACGACCATCTTCGGCATCTCCGTCGGCACGCTGTTCGAGACCTGATAAAGAATCACGAGCCAGATTCCAAAAAGGATCGTCGGCAAGGCAGGGCGGTTCAGGGTAAAATCGAGCACTCGGGAAAGGATGGACATCGGATCAGTGCGCGATTTTTACCATCCACCGGGTGAAGTGGAGCTTTTTCGCCAGTATCTTGTTTTTCCGATTTAGAGTCTAACGGGGATTTTTAGACAGAATTTACAGAATTCAAAAAATTGAAGGGAAGCTACTTGTCGGAAAATGACCCCACTTGGTGAGCGGAATTTTTGCGCTTGGCGGAGACTTGGCATGGGGGTTGCTTCTTAAAGGATCAAAGGACAACCCGGCCGTAGGGAGGGTAAGCTCGCAAACTTGGGGGAGGGAGTGAGCTTGGGACGGCCGGGTTGTTTTTTTATTTCGTTGCCGTCTCCAAGTCATTCATTGAGACATCCAGAATGCCGCCCGGTTGTGGGGTTAGTTTCCGGCGAACAAGGTCGATGCTCCGCCGGGCTTCGCTTTTGTCGCCTTTTTCAATGAGCACACGAATGTAGGGCTCGGCCACATCGTAGTAGAAATTTCCTCCACCGGTTTGGCTCAGTGAGTGGACTTGTCTGCGAAAGAGTTTTTTCGCCTCGGCCATGTTTCCTGCTTCCAATAAGGCCGTGAGCTGGTCGGCGGCCATATTGACGCTTAGGTCGGAGCGTTTGCTTCTGTTTTGAGACAGGATTTGTTGCTCGATTTTTTTCACCGATTCGATGTCTCCCTGTTCCTGATAAATCGAAATGAGGGCCTGTTGGTGGAGGACTTTCAAATCCGCCTGGTTTGCGAACTGTGTTTTCGCCCGTTCATGGAAAAGAATGCGTTCTTTTGCCGGTGCTCCACGGCGTTGCAAGAAAGCAGCAGTTGCCGACCATGCATCAGCATTCTTCGGGCAGAGTTGAATCGCTTTTTCATAGGCCTGTCCGGCCTTGGGATTATCACCTGACTTCTCCAGAATTTCCGCCACAGCCAGAGTATTCATCGAGGCGGCGAACTCCGGTTTGTCGCGGAAGCGCGCGGCGAGGAGTTCCAGTTCATGGTCGCTTATAGGTTGCCAAGTTTGTGGGTCCAGCGCTTCGCCGGTGGCGTAGTTGTGCTGGGAATAGCGTCCGCAGTCGATTTCCCACTGGTCGTCGCTGCGCATGTATCCAAACCACGCGTGTCCTCCATCGCTTCCCTGGCCGGTGAAAAACAATGTGGGCAACCCGAGTGCTTTGCCGGCCATCGAGGCGTAGTAGGCTTGGTCAACGCAAATTCCGCCCTCCTTCCGGATCGCAGCGAGCGTGTAGGGGCCACCGGTCCAATCATATTGCTGCGCCTTCAACCTTTCGTGGCTGTAATTGATCTGGAAATACGCCTTTTCAAATGTCGAGCGCGTCAGGCGCACATTCTTTCTGGCCCAGACCAGTTCCTCCTCCCTGACGAAAGCATCCACCACAAATTTGAGTTGTGATGGGGAAAGTTTGCGGGGATCCAGAAGCAATTGCCGCGCCTCGTTCGCCGCGACCCAGCGCGAAAATTGTTGGTCAACCGGGAGAATGCTGATGGGAACCAACTCAGCTGCCACCTGGTGGTGGGGCCATCCTTGAGGCAGCGGGACATCGTTCACCACAGCGATGGCGATAGCCAGACTGGCGTATTCCCCGAACTTTTTTGGATGCGCTGTTCGGATGGAGCTCAAGTTTTCGAGCACCCGGGGGACAGAGTCCTGTTCCGAGAGTGTTGAAAAAAACATTCGGGAAACGACAGGGTCGCTCAAGAGTTCCTTGGCCAGGCCGCTTTCTATGTGCTGGCCGGATTCCTCTTCGCGCAATGCGGCAAAAATTTTGCACCAGCGCCAGAGATCCAGCCAGGCGGTGAAATTCAAGGTTTCGGAGTTCAGCGACAATCCGATGCTTGAGGGCTTATAATTCTGGTAAAACTTGGACTCCAAGCGCTCAACCGATTTCGCGAAGCCTTCTTGAAAAATGGATTCCATTTCCTCCTTGGGCGGAGGTTTTTGAAAATCTCCCGCGATCGCAAATGTCGGGTAGATCAGAAGGATTTGGATTGCGAAGCAGAGGCGGGGCAGAGCGTTTTTGAACACAATTCACTTTATACGACACCTGCGCGAGGCTCTTCAATTTTGCATTGGCCGGGAGGGTGTGTTTTCAGATGCCGCTGGTTCTGGTTTTTTAATGCCCTCTCAACAAAAACCATCCCGCTACCCCGCCGAGGAGCATGAGCAAGGCGGGGTTGATACGCTTGGCGAACAGGATTCCTGTTACGGCAAGGGCGGTTATGCAGGTGATGGTGTTGAAGTGCGTGCTGTGGTTGGGGTTGATGCAGGCTGTTTTGCCGACTGCGTGGACGCCTGCCAGCATGAGTCCGATGGTGATTGGAGCCATGCCTTGTTGCACCGAAGCACGCCAAGGGTTTTCCTTGAAATGATCCCAAATGTAGCTGCATCCGTAGGTCAGAAAGCTCGATGGCAGGTAGAATGCCACGAGCGCGATGATGAGCCCAGCAGCGCCGGCGGCCTGCCAGCCGATCAGAGCGACCATGGACATGTTCGGACCCGGCGCCATTTGGCCAAGGCTGTAGATTGTGGCAAATTGATCGCCTGTCACCCAGTGATGAAGCGTTACGGTTTCATGCTCCATCTGTGGCAGCACGGCGCTCCCACCTCCCACCGCGAGCAAGGAGAGGAGGCAAAAGACATTCAGGAGTTTGACGAGATCACTCATGGGTTTGGCTTCGCTGAGCTCGGGCGGCATAGAATGATCGCGATTGGTGCGATGAGAAAAAGCACCACTGGCAGGGATATATGGTGGAAGGCCACGAGATAATAGGTGCCCAAGACGAAACACAGATCGCGCAGGTTTAAAAATTGCTTGGCGCCGATCTTGAGGGTGACCTGTAGAAGTAGTCCCACAGCGGCTGCGGCGACTCCCGCTAGCGCAGCGGCGACATTCGGATTGTGGCGAAAGCGGTCATACAAAATTCCCAACACCAGCAAAAGCAGCACGCCTGGAAGAATCAGGCCCAAAGCTGCCGCAACAGCGCCCTGTGGCCCTGCCAGTTTCCGCCCGGCAATGATCGCCACATTTACGGAGTTCAGCCCCGGCAGTGTCTGACCGATTTCCAACGCGGCCAGAAATTCCTCCTCATCCATCCATTTTTTGTCGGTTACCAGCGCATCACGCAGGTAGGCGACGAGACCGCCGCCAAAGCTGGTGATGCCGATCTTGGCGAACACGCGGAAGATTTCCGACACGCCCGGCATATTACTCGCTGCGGGTGGCATGGGGAGATTGCCCGAGTTGGTAAACAAGCGCCGTCTTGGTCGTGCCGAGGGAGACCCACTCGTGGGCGTCGAGTTGGAGCGTTTTGTAAAAATCCTCCGCCCGCTTCAGGCTCGACT
>CANKXQ010000085.1 GCA_947487745.1 Spartobacteria bacterium
GGTATTCCTACATCGTCAACATCACACGCGGCAGCCGATCCAAGTATGCCGACTCGTTTGAAAAAGAGACCTTCGAAGCGTTGCCAGGACGCTCCGATGAACAGCGCGTGGAGGTGAAAAAAATCACCGATCCCGGGGACTCCGCGAGCCACTTGGTCCTGTGCCGCAGCGCTCGGCAAAAGCATCGAAAAAGGCGTCTTCAAGCGATCGAAGACGAAATTTACGCCATCAACAAACCACAATCCCATTCCCCTGGAGAAATCCGTAGATCCTCAAGCTGCCTTCAACCAATGAACAAACTCCTCCTCGCTCTTCTTGTTGCTTTCGCTCCCATGCTCTCAGCGATTGGGGACGCCACGCCGCGTGGACGCCTTTCCTTGAATAAGGGATGGCTGTTCCACCAAGGCGATATTCCATTTCCTGAGGTGACGGGGCACACAATGACTTACCAGAGCGCCAAAGCCGGAGCAGCGTTGGGGGCGGCGGCACAAGCGTTTGACGACACGGGTTGGAGCGAAGTCGATTTGCCGCACGACTGGGCGTCCCACTCGCCAATCAGCAAGTATGCAAACATCGCCCAGGGATACCGTGAGCGCGGTTTTGGTTGGTATCGACGGCACTTCCAGGTCGACCCCGCCGACCGCGGCAAGCATTTCGAACTCCAATTCGACGGCGTCTCCACGCACTGCACCGTTTGGGTGAATGGCACGGTCGTGCATCGCAACTGGTGCGGCTACACCTCGTTCTCTGCCGATATCACTCCGCTGCTCAAATACGGGGACGAGTTCAACTCCGTGGCCGTGCGCGTCGATGCCGAGGCCCAAGAAGGCTGGTGGTATGAAGGAGCTGGAATTTACCGGCACACTTGGCTGGTCAAGCGATCGCCCGTTCACATCGTCACCGACGGCGTCTTCACGCAGCCTTTGAGGGCCCCGGATGGGAAATGGTCGATTCCTGCAGAAGTTACAATTGCCAATTCGGGTGGGAAACATGCCAAGCCCAAGGTGGAGGTCACGCTCCTTGACCCCGAGGGAAAGCCAGTTGGCACAGCATCCCAATCCTGCGAAGTCGCTGCTCTCGGCGGGGCGACGGCCAAGCTCACTCTGGCGGTCAAAAATCCAAGGCTTTGGTCGGTGGATTCGCCGACCATGTATTCGGTGAAAACCGTCCTCAAAGACGGCGACAGCGTGCTTGACGAAACGGTCACCCCGGCTGGATTTCGCACCCTTCGTTTTGACGCTGCAACCGGTTTTTACCTCAATGACAAGCCGCTCAAAATCCAAGGGGTGTGCGTCCACCAGGACCACGCCGGTGTGGGCGTCGCGATGCCAGACTCGATGTGGGAATTCCGCGTTCGAAAGCTCAAGGAAATGGGCGTGAATGCCATTCGTTGCTCGCATCACCCTCCCGCTGCCGAATTCCTCCAAGTCTGCGACCGCTTGGGAATGCTTGTGATGGATGAGGCTCGGAATTTCAAGACTTCGCCGGAATACATTCGCCAACTCGAGTGGATGGTCCGCCGCGACCGAAACCATCCGAGTGTTTTCATGTGGTCGGTCTTTAACGAAGAACCCTTCCAAGGCACGGAGGTCGGCTACGAGATGACGCGCCGCTTGGTTGCCGCCGTCAAGCGTCTCGATACCACTCGGCCAGTCACTGCAGCAATGAGCGGGGGATACTTGACTCCACTCAATGTCTCGCACGCTGTCGATGTCATGGGATTCAACTACCACCAGAAGGAATACGATGCCTTCCATAAGCTGTATCCGAACCTCCCGATTCTCAGATCGGAAGACACATCAGGTTTCATCACGCGCGGTGAGTATGAGAGCAACATGGAGAAACAAACCGCCGACTCGCGCGACACCTACGCGGCCCGCTGGGGTGCCACGCACCGCGATGGTTGGAAGAAGATCGCCGAGCGACCGTTCATTGCGGGTGGCTTTGTTTGGACCGGTTTCGACTATGCCGGCGAACCCACCCCCTTTGAGTGGCCGAGTGCCAGTTCCTCGTCCGGGATTTATGACCTGTGTGGATTTCCGAAGTCGGCGTTTTTCATTCACCAGGCCCACTGGCGCAAAGACAAGGACGTGCTCGAAGTCATTCCCCATTGGAATTGGCCTGGCCGCGAAGGTCAGAGCATCCGCGTCATGGCGCTCTCGAATGCTGATACAGTGGAGCTTTTCCTCAATGGAAAATCCCTCGGCGAAAAGCCGGTCGATCCCATCGACATGGTGGAATGGGATGTCACCTATGAACCTGGCGTGTTGCTGGCGGTCGGCAAAAAACATGGGTGTGAGGTCTCTCGAAAGCTCGTCGAAACGACGGGTGATGCCGACTCACTGGAGCTTGTGCCGGACAGGAACACCATATCTGGCGATGGACGCGACGCCATGCCAGTAACGGTGCGGGCAGTGGATGCCAAGGGTCGCGAAGTTCCCACGGCGATGAACCCCGTCAAATTCTCGCTTCAAGGCGGGGCGGACATCATTGGCTTGGGTAATGGCGACCCGCGCTGCCACGAACCACAAAAAGGCAACCAGCGCTCGCTTTTCAACGGCCTCGCGCAAGTCATCCTGCAAACCCGTGAAGGCGCCTCCGGTTCACTCACGCTGCGTGCTGAATCCGCTGGTCTCGCACCGGCCGAGCTCAAAATCCCCATTCGGGCGGCACCGTCACCCCCGTCATTTCCGACAGCCCGCTACGAGCAACGCATCGAACGGGGGTGGAAGGCATCTCCTGGATTCGCATCCAAGCCCGATCCTCTCATAAAGTTCGACAGCAATGACATGAACACTTGGGCGACCGTCACGCCTGGAACGCCCCTCGTCCGATCTGGCGGGCCTTGGAGCGCGTTTTCTGCTTCCTTCGAGCCGTTCGCGAATATGCAGCGCGATGGCGGTGTGCTCGCTTTTCGCGGAATCCTCGGCAAGGCCGAGGTGTGGATTGATGGAAAGCTCGCGGCAACGAAAGCGGAGTTCGACGATCCGCCGCTCGTCGCACCCTTCCTGTCAGGGAATACGAAGCGCTCGGTGCGCATTCTCTTCGAAAGCGATGCCGACAAGCCGGTCGGCTTCACCGCTCCCATCTCGGTCGTGCCCGCCGTGCCGAAAGCCCTCAACGCCCAAGGGGAGATGGTTGGCGAGGTGACGCCCAATAGCGCCCTTCTCCAGTCCCGCCTCACAGCCATTCCGGGGCCAGAGCTTGATGCCGATGGCGATATCCCCGGCATCGCTGGACAAGCCCGCTTCGAATGGAGCGAGTATGAGAATTTCACCAAATCCCAACTCACTCCAAGCATCGAGGCGCAGGCCGACTCTGATTTCATCATTCGCTCCCGGTTGGCCGATCTGCAACCCGGAACGCGCTACTTCTACCGCTTGGTTTTTGAGGATGGCAGGAAGGGTGCCACGCGCTCCTTCAAGACCCTCGATCCCGAGGCCAAGGGCGTTTCCTTCACGATTGGAAGCTGCATGAACTACTTGGCATTCACCACCGGCGTCTCGAACGGCGGGGGGCCGGTGACGGCGAGTGAAGAAGACAAGCAACTCGGCTACCCGTCCTTCGTGGCGATGCAAAAACTCAACCCCGACTTCTTCATTGGGGCGGGGGATGTCGTCTACTACAGCTTCCCGCTGGATGCCCCCGCAAAGACGCTCCCTGGGATGCGAAAGAAATGGCACGAACAATTCCGCTTCCCGCGCATGGCCGAATTCTTTACCAGCACGCCCACCTATTGGCTCAAGGACGACCATGACTTCCGATTCGACGATGCGGACCAGTCCGGCGACAAGCCTCCGCTTGCCTCGACAGGCATGAGCATCTTCCGCGAGCAAATGCCCATCCACCCCGCCGGTGACCAATCCACTCCGAACTACCGCACGCTCCGCATTAGCAAGGATGTCCAACTCTGGTTCCTCGAGGGCCGCGACCACCGCTCGGACAACAAATCCCTTGATGGACCCGCAAAATCACTTTGGGGTGCGGCCCAACGCGAGTGGCTTGAGCGCACCCTCGCAGCCAGCGCCGCGAAATGGAAAATCCTCATTTCACCCACGCCGATGGTCGGCCCCGACCGTGCCAGCAAGAGCGACAATCACACGAATCACGCGGGATTCCGCGCCGAGGCGGACTCGTTTTTCGCGTGGCTGCAAAAGAAGGACATCAAAAATGTGCTCATCCTCTGCGGCGACCGGCACTGGCAATACCACAGCGTTCATCCCACAGGCGTTGAGGAATTCTCCGTCGGCGCGCTCAACGACGAGAACTCGATCAAGGGCCTCAAGCCCGGCGACCCGAAATCCACCGATCCCGACTCTCTCGTGAAGCAGCTCTACCAATACACCGAGCCCACCGGTGGATTTGTGCATGTAACGGCGAATCCGGATTCCACACTGAAAATCCAATTCTTTGATGACCGAGGGGTGCCGCTTCATGAGTTAACCAAAAAATGAGCGATTCCCCCGACATGACCGAACACTCGACTTCCCGATTTACCGTCGGGACGCTTGTCTATAGCAAGCTGGAGCTTTTTCGCGTTGTGTTTTGGATGCTGCTCGCGGTGTTTATCTTGCAACTCATGCGGCAACTACCGATTGCGCTTGTGCCGTTGCAATTGAGGTGGGTGTCTGCCTCTGACGCTTTGATTGGTTTTCTCACGGGTAGTCTGCCCGTCGGTTTCCCCGCTGCCCAGGATGTGTGAAGGTAGGCGCTTGGCTTCGGTTTGTGATGGGCTTATCGGAGTCGAGTATTGTTTGAAGGCTGGAACTACGGAGATACCATGATGGCAAGAGCCATGGATAAGCGGATCAATTTTGGCAAATCGAGCGGAGGGCATCTGGGGCAAGAAATCTCAGTGACACGTGCCTGCCGTCTAGCCGCCTTCGGATTCAAGCCGCCTGCATTGACTGTTGAAAATACTGCCGCGCTTGAGCCAGGAGTCGATGAGGTTCTTGTGCGGATGCTTGCCGCCCCGATCAATCCGGCGGATTTGAATGTGATTGAGGGAACCTATGGTGAATTGCCGCCGCTTCCCTGCTCGATTGGCAATGAGGGGGTGGGAGTGGTCGAGCGTGTTGGTGCTTCGGCTCGCGGGTTCGCTCTCGGGCAGACTGTGCTGCCTCTGGCGTTCGGGACTTGGGTAGATCAAATGGTGTTGCCTGCGGAGTCGTTGGTCGCCTTGCCAGAGGGGCTTGATCCCTTGCAGGTGGCGATGCTTGCGGTGAATCCTGCCACGGCCTGGCGGATGATTCACGATTTTGCCAAGCTTCAGCCAGGGGATTGGATTGTGCAGAATGCCGCCAATTCGGGCGTGGGTCGCTCGGTAATTCAATTGGCCAAGGCGCTTGGTCTCCGCACGCTGAATGTCGTTCGGCGTGCCGAGTTGATTCACGAGCTGCGTGCGGGTGGATCGGATGTCGTAGTGACCGAGGATACAGACCTGAGAGCGGAAGCGCGCACACTCTGCGGCGGCGTGCTTCCAAAGCTCGGGCTGAACGCCGTGGGCGGGGCCAGTGCTCTCAATGTGGCAAACGCCATCTGCGCGGGCGCTCCGCTCGTCACTTATGGCGCCATGGGCCGCCAGCCTCTGAAAATTCCGAATGGTCTTCTGATTTTCAAAAACATTTCCTTCCAGGGATTCTGGCTCCGGCGTTGGAAGGAATCCGCACCCAACGCCGAGGTTCAAGCCACCTATCAAAAGCTGGCCGGCTACCTCGCGGCAGGAGTGTTGCACACTCCGGTTCACAAGGTCTTCCCGCTTGATCAGGCGCTTGAGGCCATCGCCGAGGCCGCCCAAGAGAAGCGCTCAGGAAAAGTTCTGCTGCGGATGTCTTGAAATCAATGCCTGTGGAATTAAGCACCGAGGACACGCCGGGAGACTTTTAGCCGGAGTAAAAGGTGGTCAATTAAAACAGGGCTTCATCATGTCTTTCTAACTTTTTCGCCTCCGTGATCTCTGTGTCCCCTGTGGTCAATCCACTGCTTGAGGTTTCCTGCGAACGGGGCGAACCTGACGATATGCAGAATGAACCACGAGCGTGGCAGAATTTTTCCCCGGGCGATTTGTCTTTTGCTTTTCCGCAGGTTGCATGTGCGAGTGTTTCCGAATGCGTGGCTCGTTCGGTGG
>CANKXQ010000086.1 GCA_947487745.1 Spartobacteria bacterium
TGGTGCGGCGAATCTCGTCGTCGCGGCCAATGACGGGGTCGATCTTGCCGGCGCGGGCGGCTGCGGTGAGGTCGCGGCCGTATTTTTCCAGCGTCTGGTATTTGCCCTCCGGATCTTGATCGGTGACGCGCTGACTGCCGCGCACGGCGACGAGGGCCTGCATGAGCTTGTCGCGGGTCACGCCGCTGTCCTTGAGCATTTTTGCGGCGGCGTAGTTGGTGGTAAGAAGCGCGAGAAGGAAATGCTCCACGCTCGTGAAGTCGTCCTTGAGCATGGCCATCTCGCCCTCGGCGGCGTTGAGGACTTTGTTCAGCTCGTTCGAAAATTGCGGCTGGGCACCGCCACGCACATGGGCCAGCGCGGCGATGGCATCTTTCAACCGCCCTTCGAGGGCTGGCACGGAGACGCCGAGTTTTTCGCAGAGTGGGCGGGCGAGTCCGTCCGACTGCGCAACGAGGGCAGCAAGCAAGTGCTCGCAAGTTATCTCGGGATTCTCGTTCTTCAAGGCCACCTCCATGGCGGAATTCAAGGCCTCGCGAAGTTTGATGGTGAATTTTTCAGAACGCATGATGGAGAAAAGTTTCGGACGTGATATTACACAAAAGTCATCGCGGGCGATAGGTGGGGCATGTAAGAATTTCCAGGATGAGCCAGGTCGCCGAAAATTTCGAGTTTATCAGGCAACGCATCGCTTACGCCGCAGAGCGAAATGGGCGTTCCGCCAAGGAAGTCAAACTTGTGGCTGTTTCAAAGACCTATCCGCCAGAGGTCATTCGCGAGGCTATCGAAGCGGGCCAGCAGTGTTTTGGCGAAAACCGCGTTCAGGACGCCCTGCCAAAAATCGACGCCCTGCCACCCGCTCTGGAATGGCATCTCATCGGCCACCTACAAACCAACAAAGTCCGCAAAGTGATCGGGCGTTTCGCTTTGTTCCATGGGGTGGACAATACTGCCCTCGCCTTGCAAATGAACCGCATCGCCGGAGAGTTTGGAGTTACAGCCGGCATCCTTCTCGAGGTGAATGTCTCGGGCGAGGAGAGCAAATTCGGCTTCACCCCCACCTCGCTTCACACTGCCTTGGAGAAACTTCTTCCCCTGCCCCACCTTCGCATCGAGGGGCTCATGACGATGGCTCCATTTTCGGAGAATCCCGAGTCCGCCAGGCCGGTTTTCGAGGGATTGAGGAAACTGCGCGACGCTCTCTCTGCGGCGAGTGGACATCCGCTCAAGGAACTTTCCATGGGTATGAGCGGTGATTTCGAGCAAGGCATAGCCGAGGGAGCGACCATCGTTAGGGTTGGTTCAGCCATTTTCGGTTCCCGCTCACTGCAGCCTACACCATAGATTCAACTTTCAGATGCCCTTACAACATGAAGGTGTAGAGATGAGCGCGAACCGTTGTGGGATTATCTGGAACTGTTGACCAACCAGCACGCCGAGACGGATGCGCTAAACAAAGTGCATCTTCTCTTCTTCCATCCGCTTTGGTGAGACGGTGCCAGCGGGGATATGAAAATGGGGTATGCCAGAGGATGCCCCATCGCAGTTCACTGCCCGTCCCGTCGCTATCGCATGAGGTGCGGAATTACACGGCGAATTGCCTTTGGTGCGTGCGAAGCGAGGTCGTTGATCGCATCCTCTCCCGCAGTTTGTTGCCTCAAAAATACGCTCTCGCATTTTTTCGGGGTCGATTTATACCATCCATCGTGACTGAAATGCAGCCAGTGCGCGTGCGCGCCAAGTTTTTCTTCGAGGGAGATAAAAAGTTTTTCATCAAGGGGGTGACCTATGGTCCTTTCGCGCCTGATGCGCAGGGCGACCACTTTGGGACTCCCGAGGCGGCGGCCAAGGATTTCGACATGATGGTCGAGGCGGGCGTGAATCTTGTGCGCATTTACTATGTGCCGCCGCGCTGGTTCTTGGATCTGTGCGCATCGCGGGGCATTCGAGCCCTCATTTCGATTCCATGGGCGGAGCATCTGGAATTTCTCAACAATCCGAAAATTCGCAACGAGGCGAAGAAGGCGGTTCGCGAAGGGGTCAGAAAAAATGCGGGGCATCCGGCCGTCTTTGGTTATCTGGTCGGCAATGAAATCCCGACGACCATGGTGCGCTGGCTGGGTGCGCGGCAGGTCACAGAATTCGTCGAGCAACTCATCAACATCGGCCGCGAAGAGGACCCGCGCGCGCTATTTTCCTACGCCAGCTATCCTCCCACCGAGTATCTCCTGCCGCAGAACAGCGATTTCGTGACATTCAATGTCTACCTGCACCGGCAGGATGATTTCGACCGCTACCTGGCGCGCCTTCAAAATCTGGCCGACGACAAGCCTCTCATCCTTGGTGAATTTGGCATGGATACGATCCGGCATCCTGAGGAGGAACAGGCGGAGATGCTGCGCTGGCACATCGAAAGCGTTGTTCGCGGGGGTCTCGCCGGCACGATTGTTTATGCCTGGACAGACGAGTGGTTCCGCGGTGGACAGGAAATTTTAGACTGGGCGTTCGGCCTGGTCCGGCGCGACCGCACAAAAAAACCGGCCTTCGAGACCGTGAAGGGCCTCTTCTTCGGCGAAGGCTCCATGACCTCTCGCGTGAAACTCCGCGAGTATCCGAAAGCCTCGGTGATCGTCTGCTCCTACAACGGTGGCAAGACGCTCGATCGCTGCCTGACCTCGCTAAAGGACATCAATTATCCAAACTACGAAGTCGTCCTCGTCGATGATGGCTCCAAGGACGACACACAGGAAATCGCGGCGCGGCATCCCTGGATCAAAAACATCCGCCAAGAAAACAAAGGCCTGAGCTTCGCCCGCAATGTCGGCGCCCATGAATCGACGGGGGATGTCATTGTTTACACGGACAGCGACTGCATGGCGGATCCAGACTGGCTTTACTATCTCATTGGCACACTCCTGAGCGGCGACTTCGCCGGAGTGGGCGGACCAAACATTTCGCCACCTGCGGAAAACTGGGTCCAGGCCTGCGTGGCCGCGGCTCCCGGAGGTCCGAGCCATGTGTTGCTCACTGATGTCGTGGCCGAGCACATTCCCGGCTGCAACATGGCATTCCACCGCTGGGCGTTCAACCAAGTCGGCGGCTTCGATCCGGAATACCGCAAGGCGGGTGATGATGTGGACTTCTGCTGGCGTCTGCAACAGAGCGGCGGCGTGATCGCCTTCAGCCCGGCCGCGATCGTCTGGCACTACCGGCGCTTTACTTTGCAAGCCTTCCGCAAACAGCAGGAGGGCTACGGCGAGGCGGAGTCCATGCTGCGCTTCCAGCACCTTGTGTTCTTCGGCCCGACCGGCACAGCCAAGTGGAAGGGCCAGATTTACGGCGCACCACGCTTCACCTGGCTCGTGAACAAGCCGATCATCTACCACGGCATCTTTGGCGAGGGGCTTTTCCAATCCATCTACCCCACCCCGCAGTCGGATGTCGCCGCCTACCTGAGTAGCATCGAGTGGGTCGCCCTGACGGCATTGGTCTTTGCAGCATCCATACCAATCCCCTTCCTGCGCATTGTGCCGTATCTCATGTTCGGAGGAACACTGCTCGTCGCTCTCTCCTACATGATCCATGCGCGATTGGAGGCCAAGCACGACACGGTTCCGGCACGCCTGCTGGTTGCATTCCTCGCATTGGCTCAACCGCTCGTTCGCGGATGGGCCCGCTATTTTACCTGGCTCAAATTCAAGCGCACTCCTCCGGCGGTCATCGCCACGCAGGAAAAAAACTTCAAACGCTCGCGCGGCAGCATCACAAACCTCCGCTTCTGGAGCGAGAACGGCCATGGACGCGAACTCCTGCTCAAGGAAACAATCGGCGCCCTTGAGAGCGAAGGCTGGAATTACTCGATCGATACAGGCTGGAAGAACTGGGATGTCCAAATCTACGGCAGCTTCTGGTGGGGCATTCAAATGCGCTCGGTGACGGAATACCACGGCGGGCCGAAATGCCTGACGCGTGTGCACCTGAAACTTCGCATGGTGGCGACAACCATTTTGATGAATTTTATCCTGTTGGCGATTTTGGCTTATCAGCAGCTGTTGATTCCCAATGCCCACTGGTGGCCGTGGGTGCTCTACAGCATTTTCCTCTTGGTCCTCGTCCGCCGCGCACGCCGCCTGAAGCGCCGCGTCGCCGATCTGGTGGAGAATGCGGCTTCGCGGTGCGGATTCACCCGCATCACGAAAAAATCCTGACCCATGTCGGGCCACATAAGCGACTCCCACTACGACCTGCCTCCGGAACTTATCGCAACCACGCCCACCGCGCGGCGCGACGAATCCCGCATGCTTGTGCTTCACCGCACAAGCGGCCAGATCGAGCACCGCACCTTCCGCGACTTCCCTTCTTATATCGGCGAAGGGGATATTGTCGCCCTGAACGACTCGCGCGTCATCAAGGCCCGCCTGCTTACAGATCCCCCGGGTATCGAAATTTTTCTGCTCGAGAACCTCGGCGGCACGCGATGGAAGTGCCTCGTCAAGCCCGGCCGCAAAATGCGCCCCGGCACACGCGTGGCGATCGCCGGCACCACAGCGGAAGTCGCTGATGTCCTGCCCGGCGGCGAGCGCATCATGCAATTCGACGAAGCCCCTGATCTCGAAAAGCACGGCCACATGCCTCTGCCGCCCTATTTCAAGCGGGAGGCCGAAAAGCTCGACGACGAACGCTACCAGACGGTCTATGCAAACACGCCGGGCTCGGTGGCCGCCCCCACAGCGGGCTTGCACTTCACTCCCGAGATTCTTTCCCGAATTCCACACGCCTTCCTAACGCTTCATGTGGGCGCAGGAACCTTCCTGCCGGTGAAAACTGAAAACATCACCGGCCACGAAATGCACGAAGAGGTCTACTCCATCAGCGCCGCCACGGCCTCAGCGGTGAACTCCGCGAAACGCATCGTGGCCATCGGAACCACTGTGACCCGTGTGTTGGAATCCCAACCGCCCGGCCCGATCCAACCTTGCGAGGGACGCACCCGCATTTTTATTCATCCACCCTACGAATTTCAAAAAACCGGCGCACTCCTCACAAACTTCCACCTCCCGGAATCGACGCTCCTCATGCTGGTGAGCGCCCTCGCCGGTCGCGAGGCCATCCTGAACGCCTATCGCGAGGCCATCAAAGAACGCTACCGCTTTTTCTCCTACGGCGACTGCATACTGATCACGGACAAGTAGTTCGATTGAACCAAAAATTTGGACGATCGTTCAAGTTTTTGTCCGACTGAGGGCGAGGGATGGAAATTGTTCGCGGTGGCGTGTGATCAAACAGGATTCGAGCCTGTGACCATTTGCAGGATGGAGGCGGTGTTGATGGACTTTGCCTTTTCCTGAATTTGCGGGAGGTAGCGGGTGTGCATGTCGCGGGCCTGTGATTGCAGGCTGGTGAAGAGTCCGCGTGCCGATGCGGTATCCAAGCGGCGGCCGCCCTGGTAATAACGCTCCGCCAATTGGCCGAGGGCGTAGGTGGAAGCGAAGGAGAAGGCCGAGCCGGTGATCTGGTCGGCGGCTTTGCCAGCGAGCTTGCCTGCGACTTTTTTTCCGATTCCGCGCATGAGTTTTCTGGCGAAACCCTCGACCACCTGCGAGCCCAAGCCGACGCCTGCGACGGCGAGGAATTCCTTGATGCTGGAGCGGTCGAGCTCGACTCCGTGGGAGCGACCGATGCCGTGAACCATTTTCATTTGCAGCGGAATGATCGCCATCGTGGCCAGGGTGTCCGGAAGGAGTTCGAGGGCACCGTTCAGAATCGCGTATTTGAGAATTGTGCCGCTGTTATCGACAGCGGATGGCGCAGGTGCTGCGGGAGCAACAGGGACGATTTGATAGTCAGGAAGCCCAGCTGTTTCTTTCGAAGCGTCGCCGGGATTGATGCCCAGGTGGCCTTGCAACTCTTGGAGAAACTTTTTTTCGCCATCAGAGAGGGAACCGTCCGACTCACAAACGCCAAGAGCCATTTCATAAGCGAGGAGGCGCTCGTTGGGATTTGCCAATGCAGCAACGATG
>CANKXQ010000087.1 GCA_947487745.1 Spartobacteria bacterium
GTAGAGCATGGCGCGGGTCGGCGCCCGGTTGATACCATCGAAAACGGCTGAGGAATACGGGCGCATGTTGGGTTGGGACTTTGGCATGGTGAAGATATGAGGTCGGAATTATTCCGAGTCCCCTTGGGGAAGAAAAGGCATTTTCACCAGTCAACGGGAAACAAAAAACTCTCCACACTTTACAAGCCCCCTTCGAGGTGGGGATTCTGGACTCCTCACATGACAATTCTCGACCGTCTCGAAAAAACACTCGGCCGCTTTGCGATTCCCGGTCTCATCCGCTATGTCGTGGCGTTGAACGCGCTGGTCTTCATCCTGCTGACGCTTCAACCGGACTACATCCAAGCCCTCCAACTCGATCCCGTTGCTTTTCGGAACGGGGAAATCTGGCGCGCGGTCACTTGGATTTTCATTCCGGAGACGATGAGTTTCTTCTGGATTCTCTTTTACCTGATTTTCACCTGGTGGCTCGGCGACATGCTGGAGGAAAGCTGGGGCGTCTTCCGGTTGAACGCGTATTATTTTCTGGGGATGGCGTTCTGCATCGTCTCGGCGCTTCTTTTCGGAGCCGCCGGCGGCAACTTTTTTCTCAACCTCTCGCTGTTCCTTGCTGCGGCGACGCTGGCGCCGAATTTCGAGATTCTGCTGTTTATGATCATCCCGGTAAAAATGAAATGGGTTGCGTTGTTCAGCCTCATCGTTCCAGCCGGATACCTGCTCTTTGGCCCATTGGACATGAAAATGATGGTCGTCATGTGCCTTGGGAACTACCTGCTGTTTTTTGCTCCGGCCTTCTTGAAGAACCGCGCGGAATCGATGCGAACCGGCGAGCGCCGCAAACGCTTTGAAAAGGCGCTCCACTGCGAGCAAACAATTCACTGCTGCGAAGTGTGCAAAATCACCGAGGTCTCAAATCCGGATGCCGAATTCCGCGTCTCGGCGGATGGCAAGGAATACTGCACCGAGCACCTGCCCTCCCGCGCCAAGCAGGCGTGAGCTGATTCAAATTCCCGCCACGAGCGCGGGAATTTCATGAAGACCGCGAATGGTGTGGTGAGGCTTGACCGCCGCGTGTTCCTCGGAGCCAGGCACCTGCAGCCAGACTGCGGCGGCGAGTTGGGCGTTGAGCGCCCCGGCAATGTCTCGCTCGAGGCTGTTGCCCACCATCACGGCGCGGTCTGCCGAGACGCCAAGCTCGGCGAGCAGGATTTGAAAAATTTCAGCACGCGGTTTGCCGATACCATGCTCGCCTGAGACGGCAATCGCATCGAAGTAGCCACCGAGTCCCGATGCAGCGATTTTTTCCCGCTGCAAATCCGGCGCTCCATTTGTGAGAAGCGCAATCTTGTGGGACTTCTTGAGGCGAACCAGCGTCTCCACAGCGTCAGGCATGAGACGGGCCAACTGGCGCCGTTGAGCACTGAAGTGGGCCGCGAGTTTTTCAGCGGCGTCTTCATCCGAGACATCCTGCGCCCGGAGAACCGCGCTGAAGACGGCCACGCGGTAGTTCCGCGACCACTCGCGCAGCTTGGTCAACTCGGGCTTGTCGCCCTCGAAGTGCCCCCAAAGGCATTCATGGAAACTAATGCCGATGGATTTCACATAGTCGTAGCAAGGACCCTGACGCCAGAACTCGGAGCCATACTTTTTGGCATCCGCCAGAAAAGCCGAGGTCTCGACCCCGGCGAGTTTAGAAGCGAGTTGGGCCGTAGAGGCCAGGGCCTCCTTGGAAACCGCTTCATCCACAATCAGTGTGTCATCCAGATCAAAAAGAATCGCATCAACAGCCATATCCCTACCCCATTCCACACTCGAAGGGGGTCTGTCGATACTGGAAACTTTTTTTAAAAGCCACTACTCAGGCAGAGGCGTCCAGTAGACCGCCGATGGATCCGAGGATCTCCCGTTTGCCATCGCGGGTTTTCGAGGAGGTGAGAAAGATATCCGGGGTTCCCGCGTGAACGGCTGCGAGCGCCTCCAGGAAAGCCTCCGTATTTTTTTTCACATGCGATGGCTTCAGTTTGTCTGTTTTGGTGAAGACAACAGCAAACGGGCGATCGACCTCGCCGAGCCACTCAAGAAATTCGAGATCGATTTTTTGGGGTTCATGGCGCGAATCGACCAAAACAAAGACGCGGCGCAGGTTTGGCCGGTCCGCGATGTAGCCGGCGATGATATCTTGAAACGCGACGCGGTGGCCTTTCGGCACCTTGGCATAGCCGTAGCCAGGCAGATCCACCATGCGAAAGGCTCCATTGATTTTGAAAAAATTGATGAGCTGTGTGCAACCCGGCGTCTGCGACACACGGGCGAGCCCCTGTTTTCCGGTGAGAAGATTCAACAAAGAGGACTTGCCCACATTGGAACGACCGATGAAGGCAAACTCCGGCACATCATCCGGGGGACAGGCCTCCAGACCTGGACTGCTCTGCAAAAATTCAGCGGAGGTGACACGCATATCCGGTCAATCAATGAACCGGCGAGTGATGTCCCCGTAGCTCTCGATGCGGCGGTCGCGCAGGAACGGCCAGTGGGTGCGCTGCGTGTCCACGCTCTCGAGATCGACCTCCACCACGAGCACTTCGTCCTTGTCACAAGAAGCCTTGGCAATGATCTCACCCGAGGGGTCTGCGGCGAAACTTTGCCCCCAGAATTCGATACCGTCGCCACCATCCGGAGCCTCGTGTCCCACGCGGTTTGGAGCGAAGACATAGCATCCGTTGGCGATGGCGTGGCCGCGTTGAACGGTCTCCCAGGAAGAATGCTGGCGGCGGCCGTATTTTTCTTTTTCCTTGGGATGCCAGCCGATCGCGGTCGGGTAGAAAAGAATTTGAGCCCCCTGAAGAGCCGTGAGGCGGGCAGCCTCGGGATACCATTGATCCCAGCAAACACAGACACCGATCCGGCCGAAACGCGTGTCCCACGCTCGAAAGCCGAGGTCACCCGGAGTGAAATAAAATTTCTCGTAGAAAAGTGGATCATCCGGGATGTGCATCTTCCGGTATTTTCCAAGGAAGGCCCCGTCGGCATCAATGATAGCGGCGGTATTGTGGTAAAGGCCAGGCGCGCGCCGTTCAAAGAGCGAGGCGATGATCACAACACCAAGTTCCTTTGCGAGGTCTTGAAAAATCGTGGTCGCAGGGCCGGGGATCGGCTCGGCGAGGTCGAAATATTTGTGGTCTTCGATTTGGCAAAAATAGACTGACTGGAAAAGCTCCTGAAGGCAGATGATTTTCGCGCCCTTGGCAGCGGCTTCGCGCACACCCCGGATGGCGGCGGTGGTGTTGGCTTCGACATCGAGCGAGCAGGCGTTTTGGACGAGTCCGACTTTGATTCGGGAATTTGGCATGCGTGAGTGGTATTTTTTTGGAGCGGGCGAGTAAAGGGCTCTGTGTGTCACAATTTTTTCCATCCGGAAAATCGGCTTGCCTCAAAAATCGGCATTCCAGAATATGAAGTATGAAATCTTCATCACACGGGGCGCGCGGAGCCGGAGATTGGGATAGTCTTTTCTACAAAGCGGCTGACGACTTTTTCCTTGGCTGCGAGGGTTTGGCCCTCACCTACGACGATGTGTCGCTCGCCACGCTCTACAGCGAGATTGTGCCGAGGGAAGCGAACTACGAAACCCGGCTCGCCGATGGCTTGAACCTCCACTTGCCCGTGGTCTCGGCCGATATGGACACGGTCACCGAATCCCGCATGGCGATCGCCCTTGCGCTTCATGGGGGCTTGGGATTGATCCATTACAACATGCCTCCCAAGCAGCAACTCTCGGAGGTTTCCAGGGTCAAAAACCATGTCCACGGGTTGATTCGTGAACCTATCAAAGTCCATCCGGATCAAAAGATCGGCGATGTGTTGAATCTCATCGAAGAGAAAAAATTCACCTTCAGCACATTTCCCGTGGTCGATGAATCAGGGCGCCTGCTTGGTCTCCTGCCCGGACATTGTGTTCGCGCCCGCTTCGCACCCCGTGGCGTGGGCGAGGCAATGGTCAAGAGGCCATCAGTCCTGACAATTCGGGAAGACGAACTCGGCAGCGATCCAATCGCTCGGGCCGACCGGTTTTTTACCGACAACATCGGCATCCACAAGCTCCTGGTTGTGGACAAGGACGACCACTTGAAGGGCCTCTTCACCCTAAGTGATATCGAGCGGATTTCGCAGGAGCGCTCCTTGCAAACAAAACCTGCGAGAGACGCCAAATTCCGCCTCATCTGCGGTGCGGCAATCAGCCCACCGAGGCTTCCCGATGGCGCACTCGACAAGGATTCCCTCCTGACTCATGTGGGCGCCATGGTCGAACGCGGTCTGGATGCCGTTGCGGTCTCAACAGCACACGGACACACGCGTGGAGTTGGTGAAGCGGTGAAAGCTATTCGTTCCGAGTTCGCCTCTTTGCCGATCATCGCCGGAAATGTGACGAGCGGCGCGGGCGTTGAGTTTCTGGCCGAGTGCGGCGCGAATACCATCAAGGTTGGACAAGGCCCCGGATCGATCTGCACGACGCGCGTCGTCGCCGGCGTGGGCATCCCTCAACTCACCGCGATCTATGTTTGTTCGAAGGCAGCCGAAAGTTGCGGAGTCACCATACTCGCCGATGGCGGCATCACCAAATCTGGTGACATCGTGAAAGCCCTCACCCTCTCGCACGCAGTCATCTGCGGCAGCCTCCTGGCAGGCTGTCCCGAGGCTCCAGGCCAGATCATGGAAATCAACGGGAAATTCTATAAACAATATCGCGGTATGGGCAGCCACGCCGCTATGAAGGCCGGCAGTGCGGCCCGCTACGGGCATGGCAAGGACATCAACCGCAAATCCGCTGCGGAAGGCATTGAGGCACTCAAAGAGGTATCCGCACCTGCAGACACCGTTCTTGCCCAACTCGCGGGGGGGCTCCAAAGCGGGATGGGCTACCTGGGAGCCTCAAACCTGAGCCAACTGCGTGCCAACGCCCGCTACACCCGTATTACGACATCCGGCCTGCGCGAGAGCGCGCCGCACGATGTGATCGAGGTCAAGACAGGCAACGCACTCTGAGCCTCCCCTACTCCGTCTGCTTCGGAAACATCTCCGAAATCAGATGGGCGTAGCGATCCGTGATGACATGCCGCTTGAGCTTGAAGGTGTTGGTCATTTCATCACCGACCTCGAAAGGTTTTGGAACAAAGCGCCAAGCAATAATGCGCTCGAAAGATTTGAAGCCGTTGGAGTGGTTGATGAGGTTGCGAATCTCCTCGTCGATCAGATGGCCAACCTTCAGGTTGGCGGTAAGTTCGGCTGCGGTGGATTCGGTAAATCCAGCCTGCCGGAAGTGCTCGAAAGAAGGCACAATCAAAGCCGCGAGCGCTTTTTGATCCTGTCCAACAACCATGCACTGATCGATGAATGACGACTCCACAAGCCGCGCCTCGATCGGCACGGGTTCAATGTTTTCACCATTGAGCAGCACGATGGTGTCCTTCGACCTTCCGAGAATTTTCAAACAACCATTGTAGGTCACCATCCCGATGTCCCCTGTGTTCATCCATCCGTCACGCAACACGCGGGCCGTCCCCTCGGGATCTTTGTAGTAGCCGCGCATGACTTGCGGCCCCTTCACATGAATCTCGCCGCGCATTCCACGCCCGCCGCCGGGGCGTCTGGAGTCGGGATACAGAATCTCGCCGCTCTGAAGATCGACAATGCGCACCTCGGTATGCGGGTAAGGATTCCCAACTGTCCCGATCACAAGATTGCTCCAAGTGCGCACAGCCAGCACGGGCGAGGTCTCGGTCATTCCATAGCCTTCGAGGACTGGGATTCCGATGAAGTTGAAAAACTCGTCCACATGCGGTTGCAGCGCTCCGCCTCCGGAGATGGTTCCGCGGAACTCGCCGCCGACGATGGCACGAAGCTTTTTCAGAACGATGCCATCGAGAAGCTTGGCGGGAACGATGGATGCCGACCAGAGCAGCGCATGTTTGAAAGCCAGCTTGAGGCTTTGCAAAGGTGCGCGTCCGTGT
>CANKXQ010000088.1 GCA_947487745.1 Spartobacteria bacterium
TTTGCGACCGAGTGGGGGCAGGGATTGCACGCGGAGATACTGGGCCTCTGGTGCGAGGGGGCTTGCGGGATAGGTGGAGAGGAAGCCTTCGGCCCCTGTGAGCGAGTTGGTGTATTGGCCGGAGAGATAGGAAATGTAGGCCGTGCGGAAGGCGACCTCGCTGGCTTCGGCTTGGCTCATTTTCACGAGCTTCAGGCGTGAGTAGAGTTCGGCGGCGGCCTTGTTGTCTCCCGCTGCAAAGTGCGTGTGCGCGATCTCCATTTTGGCACGGAGGGAGGAGTCGGTGTATTCCTCTCCGGTTTTAACCTGAAGTGCTGAGTAAAGGACGCTGTAGAATTTGTTCAGTGCGCTGGCATAGGCCCCGTTCTCGCGGTAGATCCTGCCGAGCCTCAAAAGCGTGCCGGGAGCCTCTGGATCGCTGGGAAAGAGATTCACGAACTGCTCGTAAACGACGGCTGCCTTCGCGGGTTGTTTTTGTTTTTCCTCGAGATTGCGGCCCATGGTCAAAAGCGCATTGCGCTTTTGTTTATCGGGAGCTGCAAGTCGGAGGATTTGGTTGAATAGTTTTTCCGCCTGCGCGGGGTCGCCATTGTCCATGGCCAGTTGCATTTCCTGCTCGAGAGCCTCCACACTGGCTTCACTGGCCATGAGGCTGGGTGCATAGGCGGGGTTTTCCTCCAATTCGGCTTCCAAGGCATCGAATTCAATCGGCTCGGCCATGCCCGAAGGGTTTCCTGTGGGAGTCAGGCTGTTCTGGAGGGGAGGCGCAGCGTGGCTTTCCATCATGACCGGGCCGGCTTGGGCCTGAGGTGCGGCTTCGGGTGTGATTGGTGGCGGTGCGGCTATTTCCGCCTGGGCGGCGGCCGTGAAAACGAGCAGGGAAAGTCCGATGAGGCGGCGCATGGTTATTCGACTGTGTAAGAGGTGCTGCTGACGGGTTGATTGGCCGTGTTGGCGGGCCGGAAAACAGTGTCAAAGAACGAGCCAAGAACGGTCTCGCCGGCGGGGCCGTCGCCAGCTCCCTGGAAGAAATCCTGAGTTTGTTCGTTGTTGATGAATTTCGGCGTCGTGCTCTCCACGACTTTGGTCTCGCTTGGGCTGCTGGAGGTATCCGCCAAGGCAGAGGGGATGTCGTCGCTATCGGGGATGTTGACAATGGTTTTTGGCAGGAGCGGCGGTTTGCGGCGTGAGTTGGTGTCCTGCGCGATACGCATTGGGGCTGGTTTCGGGAGCTTCTGCGGCAGGGCGGAGGCTTGGGCGGCTGGCTTCTTCTTCGGGGTGGAGGAGCAGGAACTCAAGCTGAGAGATGTCGCGATGCAGACCAAGGCCAGGGTCACAAGACAAAGTCCGCGTCGAAACACGGCGGAAAATGTGGATTTTCGGTCGTTTGATGAGTTGGGGCGCATATGAAGTTCAATATGTCCAGCAACTCCCGTGCCATACGAAGAGCTGCCTGAAGTGGCCAAAAACCTAAAGAGAAAGCCAACTGCGGCAAGCCGAAAGTTCCAATTCACTTGCCCTTGCAGCTGCCGAAGCCCTGCGGGCGTCCAGGCTTTTTTGTTGAAGGCATGAAAAATGCTGTGCATTTCGGCATGACGTTCCGAATCCTTTGTCTCTTGGTTGCATTTTCTCTCGTGGCCTGCACGCAATCGACCTCGCGGTCGGTCAATGACAAACCCAACCGCTCCAGTCGCATCCAGCAGATTTCCCAGCCGACAATGTCCCTTCCGCCACAGGATCTCTCTGCCAATTCCGGAATCCGCTGGCCTGCTGGAATGCGCCGTTTGGCCGTTCTCCCCATCTACTCGACGCGCCCGATCGACCAGACCCAGCGTGACATGGATGGCATTTTCCGCGCTGAGTTGTCGAAGGTTGTTAAATACGAGATCGTTCAAGTCAGTCGCACCGACATGGCATCGCTCATCAATCGCGAGGCGGTTTCCTCTTCTGAGATTATCCCATCAACCGTCATGGCCATGTTGCGCCAGAAATACGCTGCAGATGCCGTTCTTTTCACGGATTTTACGTTCTTCCGTCCCTACCGCCCGATCGCGATCGGCGTGAGATCGAAGATTGTGGATGTCAAAACAATGGAGATTCTGTGGATGGCGGATGGTGTTCTTGATTCAGCGGAACCCGATGTCTCCGAGTTAGCTACCCAATTTTCAGATTCGGGACTTCAGATGCGTTATATCAGCGACAAGATTCCCAAGGGCAGGCAGCGTGAGCAGGGGAGCGGAAATCAAATCATTCTGCAAAGTCCGCGCTTGTATGCCGGCTTCGTCGCCCACGAGGCTTTTTCGAGTCTAGCGCCGGTTGCCGCGCCTGCACAGTAATGAGCGGATTCTTTGATACAATCGCGCGTGGAGCGGATTCGTCAGACTCTCTGGAAAGGAAAACGCAAAGCCGCGCTTCCAACGAAATCAATGCCGCTCTCACTCCGGGCCTGATTCACGAAGTAAATAACATACTAACAGGCATTTACTTCAATCTCGAAGGCTGCCGCGAAGTGCTCGACGCTTCTCATCCGCTGGCTGAGAGCGTCCAGGAAATCCAAGTCGGCGTCGAACGCATCAAGGAAGTGCTCGGCCGCATCACGCAAATTTACCTTAACGCCGCAGAGCGCGAGCAAACATATCACGAAGTCCAAGCGCTTGTTGCCGGTCAGGTCGACCTTCTGCGCATTATTGTTCCAAAAACAGCCAGCATTACCCTGACTTCTCCCGAGTCGGCCCTTTATATCAATGTCTCCGAATACGCTTTCCGCGTGGCCTTGTTGACTTTGGCTGCCTGCTTGAGGGGCCTCTATCCCGAGGGCAAGATCGAGATTCCGATGGCTGTTCTTTGCCCGGAGGATTTGTCGGGAGCGGATTTTGGAAAAACCACCCCGGCCGGGGATTGCGTTGGCGTTTCCTTCCGATTGCCTTGCGTGGCCCTTTCTGTTGCGGAAATCGATGATTTCCAGACGAGGGGTCATTTTTCAGATCTTTCCATGGCCGCAGCTGAGGTTCTCGTTGGCGAAGCGGGTGGACGCCTGCTATTCTCCAAGAGCAAGGACCCGCACACCTCCGATGTGGTGATGGTTTTTCCTCTGCACAACCTCAATACCTAACCTGACTCCCAACCCGTGAACAAATCCTCCTATTCCATCCTTTCTATCGACGACGACCCGATCATCCTCAAAGTGCTTGAGGATCTGGTGACGCGGGCTGGCTACCATTCCATGACCACCACGAGTGGCGAGGAGGCCCTGCATTTGGCGGTGGATCGCAAATTCGCCGTTATCATTGCCGATCACAACATGCCGGACATGATGGGCTCCGAATTGCTCAGCCGCATCGCGCGGATTCAGCCCTCGGCCTCGCGCATCTTGATTACTGGTATCAAGTCGCTCGACATCGTCACCTCGGCTGTTAACAGCGGTGAGATTTTCCGCTTTGTCACGAAGCCATGGATTTCCGCCGAGATGATCGCCACTTTGCACAACGCCGTGCAGCGTTACGAGCTCATCGAGTCCAACCGGTCCCTCGAAAAAACAACGCAGGAGCTGAACGAACGCCTCTCGGTGGCAAACCTCCAGCTCGAGCGCCAACTCAAGGAACTTGAGGCGGGGAAAAAAGAAATCGACCTCTCCCATGAGGCGCTGAAAACAAACTTCAGCCGCTCGCTGGAGCTGTGCCAACGCATCCTCACGACATTCAATCCTCTCCTTGGCGAACAGGCCAAGGCCGCAACGGGGATCTGCCAGCTCATGGCGCAGACCCATTATTTCAACGGGGAGCAAAAGCATGTGCTGGATGTGAGCGCCAGGCTCTACGATATCGGCCTCACCGCCGTGCCGCACGGGTTCATGTCGGCCGTCCAAAACAACTCGGAGGACATGTCGCCGGAGTTGAAGACGGTTTTCCTCAACCACACGATCCATGGACAGACTCTTGCATCTTTTGTGGACCTCCTGAAGCCGGTGGGGGAGACCATCCGCGCCCACCACGAGCGCTTCGACGGCACTGGTTTTCCTGATGGCCTCGCCGGGGAGATGATTCCCTGGACGGCGCGCTGCCTGGCGGTTGTTGTCTATTATGTGACCTGCGGACTTCCTCAGGAACAGGCCGTGGATCGCATCCTTGAACAGTCGGGCACGGCTTTCGATCCCGATGCCACCAGGCTTTTCCTCAAGTGTGCCCAGGCGACGCCCCTGCCGCGTCTGGTTCGCGAAGTGATGGTTGACGAGTTGGATGTCGGTATGCAGCTCGCCTCTGGCATTTACAGTCCCACTGGCGTTCTACTCGTCGCCGAGGGCTACCATCTCGACGAAAACACCATCGCAAAAATCCGGAACTACAACAGTTCCTCTACGCTTCTCCGTCAGTTGCTGGTTTATTGCTGAGAGACGCGGCCTTCCAGCAGGCTGCCGACTTTGGATATCAGATCACCCACGGAAAACGGCTTTCGGAGGAAGGCAAAATCCGTTTCGTGTTCCTTGGCAATTTCCTGTTGATCCGGGTAGCCCGAGGTCAGGAGAAAAGTTGTCTCCGGCCATTTTTTTTCGATCTTGCGGGCCAGTTGAAGCCCCCCCATGCGTGGCATGACCATGTCGGTGAAAACCAAATCCGGTGCGAACGCCTCGTTGTCTTCGAAATAGGAAAGCGCCGTCTCCCCGTCTTCCGCTTCCACAACGTGGTGCCCAAGGCGTTGCAAGACGGTTCGGGCGAAGCTTCGAATGGCTGAGTCGTCCTCCACCAGAAGGATTGTGGCCGGAGCGGTTGTTCTCCCCACGGTATGGATATCGGCCTTGGGCGGGGCTTCCTGGGCGCTGGGCAGAAAGAGATCCAATCGGCTCAAACCATGCGCGGCACTTGGAATCTCAAGCCGACCTTCGTTTTCTTCGATGACCTCTGCCGCTGTGGCGATGTTGCGGTTCTTTTCGAGGGTTTTGGAAACTCCTCTGCTTGATTTTGGAACGTAGGTCAGCGAGACGCGGGCATAATTGCCGGGCGGTAGAGATTTTTGCGCGATGCGGCGGGCGTCTTGAACGACATCACGGGCCACATGGATTTTGAGTTGCCCGCCTTGGGACATCACTTCGCGTGCGGCTACGGCGAGGTTGATGAAAACCTGTTCGATTTGGCTGCGGTCGGCCTGCACGACGGGCAGGCCGGGTTCGATGTCGATGACCAGTTCGATCTGTTCGCCCAGCAGGCGGCGCAGCATTTTGACGACATCATTCAAAAGCTCGCCGATATTGATGGAGCCTCGGCGAATGGCCGGAGGTTTGCTGAAGGCCAGAAGTTGGTTCGTGAGCGAGGCGGCGCGGAGTGCGGCTTTTTCGATTTCCCCCACGAAGCTTGTCAGTTCGTTTGTTTCCGGCATTTCATCCCTGAGGATTTGTGAGTAGCCGATCACCACGGAGAGCATATTGTTGAAATCATGCGCCACGCCGCCAGTGAGCTTGCTGAAGGCCTCGGCCCGTTGCGACCTGCTGAGGCGTGCTTCCATCTCACGCAAATCCGCGACATCCGTGATCACCGAGCAGAGCACGGGGCTGCTGCCTTCAGCAGGAGCGATGAAGTAGCCGCGCTCCAGAAGAATGGTGTAGAGACCGCTCTTTTTTCGCGCCCTGTATTCCGCTTCAAACGGGCCCCCCTGCGCAAGAACACGCTCGATTTCGCGGCGGTAGGCCATGCGGTCGTCTGGATGGATGAGGAGCATCCAGATTTCAAACTGACCCGCTATCTCGTGCGGGAAAATTCCAAGAATCCGCTCCATCGCACCCGAGTAGATTGTTTCATCCACAGCGGTGTCCCACTCGCGCAGAATCTGCGCAGCCGACTGCATGGCGCCTTCCATGCGCAGTTTCCACTGCCGGAGCTTTCGGAGTTCCGATTTCAACTCCTCATCATTCAGAGGAGGCGTCGAGACGGTCTCGGAGATGT
>CANKXQ010000089.1 GCA_947487745.1 Spartobacteria bacterium
AAAAATGAGAAAGCACTTCATCCGCATCGTTCCGGGGGATCGTGTCACGGTTGAAATTTCTCCCTACGACCTCACCAAGGGCCGCATCACTTTCCGCGAATCCGGATCCCCGCCGCCCCAGCGTTGATTGACCCGCTGAGGGGAAAAATCTTTTCCAAATCATGATTGCAGGAATCGATCTTGGAACCACCCATTCTCTCGTGGGCGTTATGGAAAGCGGCTTCCCGGTTCTCATCGCCGATGCCGAGGGCCGTCGACTCACGCCCTCGGCCGTCTGGTTTCCCGAAGAAGGGGAGCCTGTTGTTGGTTGGGCAGCACTGGAAAAAAAAGCCACGCATCCCTCGCAGGTTGTGACTTCCGTGAAGCGCCTTATCGGTCGCCGCGTGGGCGAGGCGGCGGCTTCATCGCCGGGCTGTGCTGTGGAGGCGGGGCCGAATGGAGAGCTTCTCGTTGTTGCGGGTAAAAGCTCCCTCCGTCCCGAGGAAATTTCCGCGATCATTTTATCAAAGCTCAAATCCGATCTCGAAAAATCCTGCGGCACACCTGTCAATCGAGCGGTCATCACCGTCCCTGCTTATTTCAACGATGGCCAACGCGCCGCCACCAAAAGGGCAGGGGAGTTGGCTGGGTTTACTGTGGAGCGGATTCTTAGCGAACCGACTGCGGCCGCCTTGGCCTATGGCCTCGACCGCCTCGGCGAGCGAGCCAAGGTCGCCGTTTACGATCTCGGTGGTGGCACTTTCGATGTCTCCGTGCTCGAGCTGAATTGCGGCGTCTTTGAAGTCTTGGCTACAAACGGCGACACCAGTCTCGGTGGCGACGATCTCGACGCCGCTTTGGCAAACGCCTGGAATCTCTCCCGCTTTGATGCCGAAAAAGTCAAACGCGCCCTCACCGATGCCGAGAGTTTCGAGTTCGATGGACGCAACTATCTCAGTGCGGAACTGGAGAGCATTTGCCTGCCCATCATCGAAAGAACCCGCCGCCACTGCCTGCGTTCGCTCTCGGATGCCCACCTTGAAGCCTCTGCGCTTGATGCCGTGGTTCTCGTCGGCGGCGCCACGCGGATGCCCGTAGTCCGGCGCTTTGTTGCAGAAATCTTCGGTCGCGAACCCGATGCAAGCCAGCATCCCGACGAAGCCGTTGCCCTCGGTGCCACGATCCAGGCGGGCATCCTTGAAGGGGGACTTCAAAATCTCACGCTCCTTGATGTGACTCCGCTTTCGCTCGGCATCGAGACCTTTGGCGGCCTCATGAATGTCATCATTCCTCGCAACACCACGATTCCGTGCAAAGCAGGCGAGATGTTTACAAATGCCGTGGCAAACCAATCCGCGATGAGCATCACAGTCCTTCAGGGTGAACGCGAGATGGCCCGCGACAACTGGCCGCTCGGCCGCATGGATGTCGCCTTCCCCCCCGCGCCAAAAGGCCAAGCCCGCGTTGGCGTGCAATTCGAACTCGATGCGAACGGCATCCTGCATGTCCTCGCCCGCGACACCAGCACCGGTCTTGATACCATCATCGACATCCAAAGCGCGGTGGAAGTTTCCGACGAAGCCGTCGAAAAAATGCTCGGCGACTCGCTGGAACACGCCTTCGAGGACATGGACGAACGAATTTTTACCGAGGCCAAACTCAAGGCCGACGAAATGCTTCCAGCGGTGGACTCCGCACTTGAAGCACTCGGAGACGAAGTCCCTGCCGAAATCCGCGCCGCCATCTCCTCCCTCGTACAAAAAATCCGCGCCGCCCTCGAAGCTCGTTCCACCTCCGATCTCAAAAGCCTCCTCCGCGAACTCGACACCATCACCGAACCCCTCGCCACAGCCCTCCTCAAGAAAACCCTCGCCTAAGCCCCCTCAAAAAATCCCGCACGACTTCGACCAAAAATTTGGACGATCGTCCAAATTTTTGGTCGGCGGCTGAAAGCTCTTCGCGGTTTTTCAGCGGCTGAGCGTGAAGTTTACGGGAACATCCACCATTCCCGCCATAGCCACGCCGCCAATCGTGCGGGGTTGGAACCGCCAGCCTTTGACGGCCCGCAGTGCGGCTTGATCCAATACGCCGTAGCCGGAGCTTTTTTCGAGCGCGACACTGATTGGCAAGCCATCGGCGGAGACCTCCACGCGCACCGTGACGCGGCCTTCCCATCCGGCGCGCCTCGCTGTCTCTGGATAAATAGGAGGTGTATTCCGGATCACCACGGGCTGCGGAACATTTGCCGTCTTTGCCGCCGCCACGGGGGTCGGGCGTTGCGGGGCGGGCTTTTTTTCCACCTTCTTGGGCTCTGGAGTCGGCTGGGCAGTGGCAACCTGCTCGCTCTGGTTGGTTGTAAGAATTTCTTCAGGTTTTGGAGGCACTGGTTCCTCGGGAAGTGGCTCCGGAGTCGGCACAGGTTCGGGGGGGGGCTCCTCAAGGGGAGGGGCCTGCTCAATGAGGAAAACTTCCGTTGTCTCTCCACTTGCGAACTCGATCTTCTGTGGCCCCGAGTGAATCAAAAAACTTCTCACGACCAAAAAATGCGCAAGCGCTGAAATGCCGAGCAGCACAGGGAAAAGCCATGCCCAAAACCCCCAAGCCGCATCCATTCCTTTACTTCTCACTCCGTGCTCCGTGGTTAAAACCTCAAGGTCTGCTCACTCCGAGCGGCTCGTGAACCAGTTGAAACTGCTGCGCTCCGGTTGCTCGTGCGCGGCTCATGAGTTGAAGAAAAATTCCGTAGTCCACCGACTTGTCGCCCCGGAAATGCACAACGCTGGTCGCATTTTTTTGAAGCTCGATTTTCAGCAAGTTCTCGAACTCGCCGTCAGCCACAGCTGTCTCAGATATGGAAATTCGGCCTTCCCCGTCGAGTGACACCACCACCTTCGCCGAGTCCGAGCTGTCCTTGGACGATGCTTGCGGCAGCGTGAGCGGGACCGATGGCGGCATGAAGCTCGATGTGAGCATGAAAAAAATCAGCAGCAAAAATACGACATCGATCAATGGTGCCATATCGATCGAGAGCGTGGGGCGTTTCGGACGGCTGAACATGGCAAATCAGGCTACGGAATTCAGGTCGCGACCCGCTTCAGTTCTGAGCGGCATGGTTTTTCCGCTCACCGCGCAAACTGATGAACAAGTCGGCTGCAGGGCGTCGTCCAGCGCTGTCACTGCCAGTTCCATGCGGCGTGCGATTTTGTCTGCGTGACTCTCATACGCATGGTAGGCGGCCATGCAAGGGATCGCCACTACGAGCCCGAAGACGGTCGTGAGAAGCGCCTCCCAAATGCCGCCGGCGAGGTCCGAGGGTTTCGGTGCGCCGGCAAGAGTTTCGATACTCGCAAATGCCACCACCATTCCCAGCACCGTTCCGAGCAAGCCCACGAGCGGCGAGAGATGCGCGATCGAGGCCAGAACTCGCAGGCGTTTTTCCACGGACTCCAGCACGAGGCTGCCCTCCCGCTTCACATTATCCACGCGGATTTTTGCGGGGCGCTCGAGATTTTCCAAATAAACCTGCACGACCCGAGCCACTGGATGCCGACTCGCGCGCGCCATTTGAAGGGCCTCGGCTGTGCGTCCAGCCTCCATTTCAACGAGCACTCGATCAAGCCAACGATCCGCCCCGAAGCCATACGAAAGATAAACCACCGCACGCTCGACAATCACGGCCGCGCCCACCACCGAAAAGGCCAGCAACACCCACATCAGCTCCCCGCCTCGAATGAAATAGTCCAACAGTGTCTCCATGACACTCGTTTTAAGCACAAGAAACTCACGGAGTCATGTCGAAAATGAGACGCAGTCTCAAAATAACACTTGCTAATGAGACTCTGTCTCACTAATTCTGCGCATCGATATGCAAAAAAGCCATCTCATCAATCGGAATGTTGGAGTCGCGATCTTGATTGCGGCATCGACCATGGGCACGCTTTTCTCTCAGGGCTCCGTGCAACGAATGGACGAAGTTCAGGTGCGCGCCGATTACGACCGTGAGGTCAACGGCGCCTTTTTACCGGATGTCGATGGCACAAAAATCCACGCAGGAAAAAAAACCTCGAATATCGATTTGGAGCAGATTCCAGACATCAGCATGGACAACTACCGGCAGGTTATTTCCAAAACGCCGGGTCTCGTCCTCGCCGAGGAAAACACGCCGCTGCTGAGCATCGGGTATCGCGGCTACGATCCGCACCGGACGCAGTTTTTCCAAGTCCTCGAGGATGGCATCCCGATCCATGCGGACATGGTGGGATATCCCGAGGCCTACTACACGCCGCCGCTTGATGCCGTTGAAAGCGTCGAGGTGGTCCGTGGTGGTGCAGCGCTCATGTATGGTCCACAGCCAGCCGGCGCGATCAATTTTGTCATGAAAAAACCGCCGCTGGACACGCCATTCACTGTCGAGTCCACAAACATCCTCGGCAGTTTCGACATGTATTCGAATTTCACCTCCTTCGGCGGCACGCTCGGGAAATTCGGCTACTACGGCTACTACGATCACCAGCAGACGGACGGCTTCCGCGAGGCGAACAGCGACTTTTTTCTGAATGCCTGGGGCGGCACATTCGCTCTCGATGCCACAGGCCCCGTGCGCTGGTATTTGAATGCCACAGCGTATGACGAAACCCATGGCGAGCCCGGTGGACTCACGCTGGAAAATGGTCCGAATACCGTCAACTACAACGCCGACCGCGATGGCACCTCGCGCTTCCACGACCGCATGCGGGTGAGTCGCTACGCCGTTTCGGTGATCAACGAGTGGGACATCTCGGACCGCACGCTCTTCACCTTCCGCACATGGTTCGACTACTACCTGCGCTTCAGCCGCCGTCAGAACGGAGGAGGCTTCGGCACACTGCCCACTGGGCCAAAAGCCCAGACCAACCAGATCGAGAACCAGCAATTCTACACCTACGGCGCAGAGCCGCGCATGAGTCATAATTGGGACTGGCTTGGAAACACCCACACGCTCACCGGCGGCATGATGTTCTACTACGACTGGTCGCCGCGCGTGGATCAGACTGGCAACTCGCCCACGGCAATGACCGGCAGCACGGTGAACCAAAGCAACCGCGAGAGCGTTTACTACAGCCTCTTCGCCGAGAATCTCTTTCAATTTGGCAGCTTCTCCATCACTCCCGGATTCCGTCTCGAGAACATCTGGCAAAGCGTGCGCGAGCTCGTGAACAAATCCTCTTTCCAGACCGGCAAGCCTCTCCAGGACGAGACGACTTATAACTTCGCCCCTCTCTTCGGCCTCGGCCTCGAATACGACTTCACGCCCGAGGTGGCTGTTTACGCCAATGTCTCGCAGGCCTACCGTCCGCCGATCTTCACACAGGCCGTCCCCACCTCGCCGAATGTCGCCGTCGTCGGCAATCTGCAGGAGAGCAACATCGTGAACTACGAAATCGGCTTCCAAGGAGAACCCGCTGATTGGATCACATGGGACACGAGTTTTTTCCTCATCGACAACTCCGACCAGATCGGCTCCCGCGCTGTAAATGACGGCCAGATCACAACCGTTATCGAAAATTCCGGCCGCTCCATTGTCTATGGCTGGGACCTCTACACGGAAGTCGACTTCGTTGGCGCCGCAAACGCCGCCTGGAACAAAGACGAAGGCAAAGGCTGGGTCGACCGCTACGGTTCCATTTCCGCCTACACCGCGCTCACCTTGCAAAATGGACAATTCATCAACGGCCCGAACAATGGAAAAACTCCACAGTATCTCTCCGACTACATCCTCCGCCTCGGCCTCACCTACAACTGGCGCGACCGCATCAAAGCCGCCTTCATGGGCAATTTCATGGGCTCCAGCTACGCCGCCGACAACAACACCGCCAACCGCTTCATCCCCGCTTACAATGTCTGGGACCTCACCGTCGAAGCCAAAGTCTACAAAGACACCGTCAGCGCCATCGCCGGTGGGAAC
>CANKXQ010000090.1 GCA_947487745.1 Spartobacteria bacterium
GAATAGCCGGTTCCCGCTGGTCGAAGTCTTTCGCAAAGGCGACTGGGTGGATGCCACACAGGGCGTGCGCCGATTCACGCTATCCCGTGCCGATGTGAAATCCGTCCAAGCCGCATTTCCCAATCTCGGCTTTCACAAAAACCTCTTGCGGCTCGCCTGGGGACAATTCATGCGGCATCCGCTCAATCCACTGCCCATGATGAAATGGTAGCCGCATAGCTGGTTCAACCGCGCAAAGCGAACCCGACCTCTTCGCGGGTTTGTAGTATGTTTTTTCTGCGCAACCTTCATCGATGATCAAAGTTGCATCGGCGCGATGTTCAAGCGTCGCCCGGCTTGAGGGCGTCGCGGAGGCGTTGCTGGGCAGTGCGTCCGAGTGGGACCTCTTGGTTCGTGTTGCCAAGGATGAGGGAGGCTTCGTCGCGGGATTTGCGATGAAGATGGAGAGGCGCTTGGAGGTTGAGAATGAGAGACCGGTCAAGCCGCGCAAAGAGCGGAGAGGGCAGGAGTTTTTCGTATTGCCCGAGGGGCGCACAGATCATGAGGGGCAGTGAGTTTTTAAGGTAAATGCGCGTGAAGTCGCCCTCCGCTTGCAGAACGAGGAGGTCGCGCACGGGGACTGTGATGGTTCGCTGGGGTGTGCGAAGGCAGATGTGATCTTCGGGAGTGAAGGTGGGCTCTTGATCAGGGGCAAGCGCGGGAGCGCAGGCGGCCTGTAGCCGCTGCACGGCTTGTGCGAAGCGGGCTGGTTTGACGGGCTTGAGCAGATAGTCAACCGCTTCGATGTCGAAGGCCCGGATGGCATGTTCAGCGTGAGCCGTGACCATCACGACCTTTGGCGGCGCCTCCAGCGCCTGCAGCAAATCAAAGCCCGTGCCGCCGGGCATGTGCACATCCAGAAAAATGCCATCCGGTTTTTCCTGTTGGATCAAAGTGAGTGCGGTTTCCTTCGAGTCGGCCTCACCAACGATCTGCAAGCGGGGGTGGGCGGCAAGCATTTGCCGGAGGCCTTGTCGCGCCAGGCGTTCGTCGTCGATCATAGCTACACGCAGCATGGTATGCCCTCCAATTCCAGAGTCGCGATGACCCAGCCTTCCGATTCCTGAATTTGAAAACTGTGGCGGCCCGGATAGTGAATCTCAAGGCGACGGCGGATCACCGCGAGGCCCATGCCTGGACCATCTCCGTCCTCATAATTCACAAGATTCCCGTTGTTGCGGATTTCGATCTTCAACCGTTCGCCGTGGGCTTCAGCCGCTATCTCTAAACTCCAGGGCGCAGGGGAGTGGTGGAAACCGTGCTTGAAGGCATTCTCAACGAGTGGCTGGAGGAGAAAGCTTGGCACAAGAACTTCGCGGGCGGCTGGCGCGGCGGTGATGGAACACTGGAAGCGATCACCGAAGCGTGCCACTTGAATTTTCAGATAGGCATTCGTGGTATCGAGCTCAACGGCCAGGGGCGTGAGTAAGCGGCTGCGGTGATCGAGAGAGTAGCGCAAGTAGGAGGAAAGTTCGCCCACCATCTGCACGGCAGCGCCGGGGTTAATTGGAATCTCGCTCGCGATCCCATTGAGCGTGTTAAACAAAAAATGGGGATCCAACTGGTAGCGGAGCAATTGGAGTTCCGACTTCTGGGCATCCGTCTTCGCGAGGGCGGCGTGTTGGCTTTTCTGGCGGGCGTGCCTTTCCGCCTTGATCCAAAAGTAGCCGAATGACCAAGCGAGATAGAGAATCAAATGCCCGGCGGTAAAAAGAAGCAGGCGCTCGCCGTGCGACCTGTTCACGCCGTGCCAATTCATGAAATCCACAAATGCCTGAACGCTCTCGGCCTGAACCATCGCGCCAAGCACACAAAGAAAGGCGACTTGCAATATGATCCTGATATCGCGAGGGAAGGGCAGCGCCGTCTTGCGGTAGAAATGCCGCAAAGCGCAGGTGAGAAAAAAACCCAGCGTATCCGCACCAAGCGTGATCACGAGCGCTCGCGTCAGGTCTTTATAAATGACCCACCGGACCCAAAACAAAATGACCGCAATGCCGCACCATGCCAAAAAATTGAGCTGCAGGAATGTGGGCTGATAGAAATATCTCTTGCGGAAAGCGTCGAACACTCTGCCATGCTGATGCCTCTCGAGTCGCAGGTCAACGCGACATAGGGTTTTGAAATGCCCTATTCAACGAGTTTTTTGCCGGATTCGCCGAGTCGCGCTCGACTTGAGTGGAGATTAACCCATCGTCGGCTGGTTTAATTTCAGGAATCAAATGCCAGCCTCTGGCAATTCCATATCACCGTCCACCACACCTATCTCAAAACCATGAAACTGCAAAAAACCCTCAGCCTTCTTGCGTTGACCATCTGCGCATTGGCAACGCCAGAATTAGCCCTCGCCAGCAGAGCGGATTTCGTTACGGCTTATAACTATACCGTCCGCTACCTGCCTCGCTTTCAGACATATGCCAGCCAGATTGCACCTGGAGGACTCCAGAATACCCTTATCGGACCGGCGAGCCCAATGAATCCAGATTACAAGGCTGTTGTGGCGATTAACGTGGATACGCTTTACACATCTGCAACGTTGAATCTCACGGACGAACCCCAAATTCTCACGATTCCATCTTACCAGTATTCCTACTCGATTATTCAAGTTGATGGCTTCGGAACGGTTCTTTCGACCGGTCTTGAACCCACAACGGGCGGTGGAACTTACGCGCTGGTCGGACCAAATTACAAAGGCACCCTTCCCGAAGGCGTGACAAAAAAAATCAAAGTTCCTCAAAACTGGACTCAGTTGGCTATCAGGACAGATAGATACACGCTAAATGGCACTTCTTACCTTGACACTCAAGCGGCAGCGGAAACATTTAGAACTACTACAAGGCTCCAGTCGCTGACTGATTGGCTTGCAAGTCCATCCACAGGTGGGGCAACCCAAATTCTTTCTATCGAAGACCATTTCGGCACCCCCATGAAAACGGCAGTGGATTTGCTCGTTCAGACGGAACCCAGGGCGTTTCTTGATCTCCTTCAATTCGGCATGGAGTCTTGGACGACGGCGCCGCTTTCAGCTAGTGACAAAGCACTCATCCGCAACTTTAAAAATCGTTTTAACGCTGCCAAGTCCGCAGGCTCTATTACGAGAATGTCAGATATATGTGCAGGGGCAAGGGCGGCCCATGATGCTGTCATCGCGCGATGGCATTTTAATACCACGGGAAACAACTGGGTCCACTTCAACAACATGGGTAATTGGGGGAAAAACTACCTTGATCGCGCTGCAGGCAATTTATTTATCCAATACTGCAATGTAAGAAAGTCCGCTTATTATGCTCAAGCCTTCTTAGATAACAATAGCAACATGCTCACCGGTGCCGGCAACAAAACCTATACCATCACTTTTCCTGCAAACAATATTCCCGACTGCTCAAGATTTTGGTCAGTAACAGCTTATACAGGTGATGCAATTGAACTCGTTCCAAACGCAGCGGATAAGTATGCAGTGGCATCCTACACGCCGGGCCTTGTGAAAAATGGCGATGGCTCCATTACTATCACATTGAGGACAATTGGTGACACTGAAACAACTGTGGATCCAAATGTGTTGCCGATTCCATCAGGTAGGTTCTCTGTGATGCTGCGTGTTTATGGTCCGCGCGGAACAGCCAAGGCGGGCACATACATTCCTCCTGTTGTAACGGCAGCACCATGATTTATAGCCGAGGATTGGAAAATGAATTCCGTTCAGGACGCGAAGGGTTCTGTATCTAAAAACCTTGCGGCCTATGAGTTTTAAAAATTCTCTCTCATCCTCTTCGACTGCTGAAACCGTGCAAAAAGCCTATGTTGAAGATATGGAAGTCTCTTCTCACATTGATGGTTTGTATAGTGATCCTTTTGGGAGCTTTTATGTGGTTGGCATTCCATTCTTCAAAGCAGGAGCTTCTGGATAAAAAAGAGTCTGCGAGTGCTCCGGAAAAGCTTACGATAAGCGCAAAGCCCCTACCTCTAGAGCAGAAATCAATCGCAGCAGCCCCGTCGGCCACTGCGACTGATGACAACGAAAAAGAGGAAAACGCCCGCGCGCAGGGGCTCTTGAGCTCCAAAAATGATGAACACCGGATCGAGGGTTTGGAGCTTTTAGGGGCTTACCCTAGTCCGATAAACGAGGCAATTCTGATCCGGTATCTCAGGAGTAAAGAGAATCCTGAAATCAGAAGCACAGCGGCGATCAGCTTGTCTACATTGGAAAACCCAACGACATCGACCATCGATGGATTGCTGGATACTTTGGAGGATCCCTCCGAGGATGTGCGTTTCAGTGCTCTTTCCACTTTGGAAGACTATCTGACCATGGAGGAAAACAATTCATCCATCCATCGGCACATTCAGGCAGGCCTGAGGGCCAAGCTTCAATCCAAGAGACTTCAGGTCAACATTGAAAAAGAAATCAATGACATCGTGCGCGACCGGTAACAGACTGGAGTCACCGTTCGAGAAAAGGCCGCCTACTTTTTCAAAGCATCAAAATCCATGTCCATGATGTTTGCCGGAGCCTGCCGGGCCTGCATGAATGCGGTCATCTGCTTCATGTAGGGGTCCACATGGTGGAAGAATTTTTTGTAAGAAGCGCAGAGGTAGTTTAAACCATCTTCCCCGTCTGGAGTCTTGGTGAAGCGGTGTTTCGGGCACTCGCCATGGCAGGCGAATCGCAGATCGCACTTGCGGCAATATTTCGGCAGCGTCGAGGATTTGGCCTCGCCGAATTGTTTTTGTTTAGCCGAATTCACCATGCTGGCGATCGACTCGTTCATGATATTTCCCAATTGAAATTTGGGATAAACAAAATGATCGCAGGAGAATAAATCTCCATTGTGTTCGAGGGCGAGGCCTTCTCCGCAATCTTGGAGAAACAGGCAGAGTCCAGGGCCATGGCCGGACCAGATGCCGAGGGAGACATCGAACATTTGCACGAAAACCTTCCCCACATCCCGCCGCACCCATGCGTCGAAGATCAAGATCAGAAAATCGCCATACGCCTCGCCGGGGACACTCCACCGCGTGACGGGAGATTCCGCCTGCCCCGGCTCGGGAGGCTCGGCGTAATCGAGTCCGGTGGATTTCCCGCCGGGCGCTGGCAGGCGCTCCACGACGGGAATGAATTGGATATAGCCAGAACCCACCTCGCGCAGAAAGTCATAGACCTCGATGGCATGCTTCGCATTGGTGGCGCTCACGACGGTGAGCGTGTTGAATTCGACGCGATGTTTTTTAAGCAGTTCCAATCCATGCATGACGCGGTCGAAGGTGGGCTTCCGGCCCTTGTCCACACGATATGTTGTCGTGGAGGCGACGAGGATCATCGATGCTGAGACCGATCAGAAATTTATTCTCGGCAAAAAATTGGCACCATGTGTCGTTGAGAAGAGTTCCATTCGTCTGAAGCGTGTTCTTGATGGCGCGACCCTGGGCGTATTTTTTTTGCAACTCCACGATTTTGCGGAAGTAGTCCAACCCCAGCAACGTGGGCTCGCCGCCCTGCCAGGCAAAGGGCACCTCAAGGGTATTTGGGGACTCAATGTATTGCTGGATGTATGCCTCCAACACCTCGGGTTTCATTCGAAATTTTTCACCTTTGGGATAAAGCGATTCCTTTTCAAGGCAATAGCAGTAGGTGCAATCGAGATTGCAGATCGGGCCAATGGGCCAATGGGCTTGACTATGACATGGAAGTTCTTGGAAATAGGCAATTGCGAATTCAAAGCGAGCCCAGATTTTACAAGTAGATGAGCTTATCTCAAAAAAGGGGGGGGGTCGGCCTGATTCAAC